>JANXDM010000010.1 GCA_025058615.1 Candidatus Pacearchaeota archaeon
AGCTCGACACCCATAAGCTTTTTTGTAAGTGCCCCTCCCTAATCAGACAGGAGGAACCAGACATTATTGTTAAGAGAAAGCTTCATGCTGTAGCAGGCGAGACCGGCAAAATTGATGTAGCTGCATCTTACGAAGAAAGTAAAAAGAAAACCTATGTCTATGAGGCTTATAGAGACACGACTTGTTTGGTGGAATTAGACGAAGAGCCTCCTCATGAGATCAACGATGAAGCTTTAAGAATTGCTTTACAAATTTCCCTACTTCTTAACGCAAAACCTTTCGAAATTACTCAAATAATGCGTAAAACAGTAATAGATGGATCAAACCCGAGCGGTTTTCAAAGAACTTTATTGCTTGCGTATGACGGTTTCGTGAAGTTGAACAATAAAAAAATTCCTATACAGACAATTTGTCTTGAAGAAGACTCGGCAAGAATAATCAAACAAACAGAAACAGAAACTTTTTTCAGAGTCGACAGACTAGGAATTCCACTTGTAGAAATAACAACAGCCCCAATAATAGAAACACCAGAAGAAGCAAAAGAGGTTGCACTAAAAATCGGAGAAATTCTTAGAAGTTGCAAAGTAAAGCGTGGACTCGGAACCATAAGACAAGATATCAACATGTCTATAATGGGAAAGTCTCGAATCGAAATAAAAGGGGTCCAAGAACCTAATTTGATAGTCCAAACCATAAAAAAAGAAATAGAAAGACAACTAAACCTTTTAGCGCAGGGGAAAGAAATACAGGCTGAAGTAAGAAAAGCGGAGCAAGATGGTAGCACAACTTTCCTGAGACCATTGCCGGGGGCAGCAAGAATGTATCCGGAAACAGATCTCCCACTAATAAAAATTACGAAAAAATTACTCTCAGAAATAAAGAAAACTTTAACAAGACCAATACACGAAATAAAAGCAGAACTAGAAAAAAATATTCACTCCGAACTTGTTAAGGCTCTCTTGAAAGAAAACAAACTTGAAGAATACAAGGTTCTCATAAAAATCTATAATTCCCAAAGTCTTGTTGCAAAAATGTTATCGTTGTGGCCCAAAGAAATATCAAAAAGCGAGAAAATCCCTATAGAAAAAGTCAGAGAAAGATTAAACATAGATACTCTAGAAATTATTTTAGAAAAACTTAAAGAAGGAAAAATAGAAGAAGCGCAAGTTAAGGAAATAATGAGAGAAATTGCAAAAGGAAAAAATGTAGAAGAAGCATTGAAAAAAGAAAAAGTGGAAATAAATCTCTTAGAAAAAGAGATTAAACAACTCGTAAAAGAAAAGCCAGGTCTTAGTGTAAATGCTTATATGGGTGTTTTGATGCAAAAATATAAAGGTAAAGTTAATGCGAGAAAGCTTTGTGAATTGGTGAAAAATATTTTATCTTCTATCTAGCTTCTTCTTATTTTTCTTATTTTACTCTTCGATATCTTTTTTCCTTCAAATTTATTTCACAATTTGTCTTGTAGTAATGTGCTCAGAATTTGGTTCTCCTTTTTCTGTACAGCACTGACAGATATTTTATTTGTGTTCATTGTTCTTCCTAAATTATTACCTATCTATTAGTAAAATTTCTTAATTTTGAATATTCTGATTCGAAAAATTTTTTTAATTTTATAATTTCCTTCTTAGCTAGATTGGAAAATCTTCCTTGAAGTTTTAAGTAATCTTCGATTTTTTCTTCTGGAAATTCTTGTAAGGTTAGCTTTCCGTTTTCTATCTCAAAAAGAGGATATGCCCTACAATTTACAGCCTTCCTTGCTATTTGTATTGTAATATTCGTAGGAATTTTCCACCCAAGAACACAGGGACAAAGGACTTGTAAATAGGCGGGCCCACCATTTTTTTTATGAATATGTCGCAATGCTTTTTTAACCTTTCTTTTGAAGTCTTCTAGATAACCTACGCTTGCAGTTGCTACATATATATTTTTTCCATGAGAAGCAACTATTAAAGGCATGTTCTTTTTCGGCTCTATTTTTCCATGAATTTTTCCATATGGTGAGGTCGTTGTTTCGGCATGTAAAGGAGTTGCACTAGAACGTTGAATTCCAGTATTCATATAGGCTTCATTGTCGTAACATACATACAAAATACGATGACCTCTCTCAAGCATTCCGCTCAACGCTTGTAAACCTATATCAAAAGTTCCCCCATCTCCAGCTATTGCTATCACATTTATTTTTCTTTTTCCTTGTTTTTTAAGAGCCAATTCTATTCCAGAAGCAGTGGCTGCCACATTTTCGAAAGCAGAATGAATACACGGAACTTCCCAAGAACTTAAAGGATAAACTGTGGAAACAACTTCCATACATCCCGTTGCTATTGCAACAATAGTGTTTGCTCCAGCGATTTTCATCAAATGACGCATTGCTATAGCCGCTCCACAGCCCGCACAAGCATTATGGCCTTTTGCAAATCCTTCGAAATCTTGGTTTTTATTTTTCTTTTTCATTTTATTAATTTTTTTATAATTTCGGGACTTACATCTTGTCCTCCTATCCCAATTAGATAACTTTTCACTTTTATTTTCTCGGGTAGAGTTGCTTTGACCTCCGTGTAGAGGGGAGCGCCATTTCCAAAAGAGATTGCACGATCTATAACATAAACTTCCTCTATGTTTTCACATGCAGCTACAAGTTCTTTTCCAGGAAAAGGCCTAAAGCATTTCAATCTTATTAAACCAAATTCTGTGTTTTTTTTGAGGTTTATAACATATTTTATTGTAGAACATTGGCTTCCAAGGGCAATAATTGCTTTTTTTGCTTTTTCAAGATTAAAAGTTTCTATCAATCCATCCCCGTAAGAACGGTAAAATCTCTTTTTGAATTCTAAATTTATTTTTTTTATTGTCTTTTGCGCAAGAAGCATTGCTTTTTGTTGTTGCATTTTGAATTCAAAATAAAATTCTGGAGGAACGATAGCTCCGATAGTAATTGGTCGTGAAGGATCAAGTTTGCAACATGGTTTGTAAGGGGGGAGAAAATTTTTTAGGTTTTTTATCAATTCAGCATTTTCAGTAACATGACTCAACGTGAATCCATCAATACATACCATCGCAGGAAGAAGCACACTTTCTGCTATTTTATAAGCTTGGATTACAGTATCATGAGCTTCTTGCACGGATTCGCAATAAAACTGTAACCAACCAGAATCGCGTGATGCCATTGTATCGCTGTGATCACACCATATATTTATCGGCGCGCTAAGAGCACGATTCGCTACAACCATAACTATGGGAAGCCTAAGCCCTGAAGCAATAAAAAGCATCTCATGCATCAGAGCGAGACCTTGACTGGAGGTAGCTGTAAAAGTCCTGGAGCCTGTTGCTTGTGCTCCTATACAAATACTCAAAGCAGAATGCTCCGATTCTGCATTTACAAATTCGCAGTCTAGTATTCTTTCTGCGTGCATTTTTGCTAGTTCTTCCACAATCAGCGTTTGAGGGGTTATAGGATAAGCAGCTACGACAGCTGGTTTACACAAACGAACCGCTTCTGCTATTGCTTTGCTGCATGAAATAGCTCTTGGTATTTTTTTCATTTTTATTTCTCTTCTTTCTCCATTATTACTGCCATTCGTGGACATTCGGAAGCACAAATTCCACATCCTTTACAATAATCATAGTCTATCGAAATTTTATGATTCAATTCTATACATCCTTCTGGACAAAAGTTTAAACACAAAAGGCATTTACCACATTTCTCCTTCAATACTTTTGGCCTCAAAACACGCCACGAACCTGTTTTGTTTTTTTTGCTTGATCCTGCTTCAACTATAGCGCAACAGATTTTTTTCATTTTATTTTTTTGTATGCTTCTTCTACTGCTAGGAGGTTTTTTTTCAAAACAATTCCTGAGAATGTTTCCTTACAAGCTTCCAAAAGTGACTTTTTGGAGATTGTTTTGGTAAAAAAAGAAAATGCGGCAAGCATTATTGTATTAACTACCGGTCTCCCGAATATTTTCATAGCTATCGAAGTAGCATCAAACGTAAAAGAATCTTTCAAATGTTTTTTTGTGTTGACAAGCAATTTCTTTGCAATTATATTTTTTACATTTAGTAAAGAAGGGTCCAAAACTATCGCATAATCTGCAGAATAAATATGGCTTCGTAGCAATATAAATTCATCGGAAATTCTGCAGTACGCTTCCACAGGAGCTCCGCTCCTTTCTACACCAAATTGAGGAAAAGCTTGAGCATATTTTCCTTCTAATGAAGCGGCAAGAGCAAGAAGTTGCGCTGCCTTAACTGCTCCTTGCCCTCCACGTCCGTGAATTATTATTTGTATCATTTTTTTCTTTTGACAACTTTATAAATTTCTTCCAAATCCTTTTGCCTCAACAAAGGAACAAAAGCATAGCCTTTTTCTCTCAAAACCAATTGTAGTTTTCCATTTTTAAATTTCCAAAGTTGTAAGTTTCCAAAATCGAAAAATTCTCTAGACGGAAATAAAAGCAAACCATTTTCTTTTAGCAAAGTTTTGCCCATCTCCTTCACTTTTTCTAAATTTTCTTTAGAAACACCTGCTGTAAAATAAATCCTATCATATTTTTTAAACCATATCTGATTATTTTCGTCCAAAGCATCGCCAACAACGATTTGAATTTTAAATCTCTCTTTAAGTTCTTTGCTTTTCAGATGTTTTATAAGTTTGTTTATGTTTCTTTCTGCATTTTCTGCAAGCTCGGGAAAAATTTCTATAGTGGTTACTGTTCCTGGGTACACAAGCCACGAAACAAGGGCAGCATGATATCCAGTATTTGTTCCAACTTCCAAAACATCGAGTCCAGGAAAAAGATCTAAATACATTAACATTCTGGCTATTGTCGTTGGCTGGCTTATCGTCTGTCCAAATGCAACATGCAAAGCTTCATCGCTGTAAGGAGAATGTTTAACAAAAAATTTCCTATCGACAATTCTGAAAGCTTGTTCTATTTTCTCCGGTAAGCCGGGATTATTTATTTTTATAGATTTTACCATCAACTCCAGTTCAGAAGAAAGATTCACAAATTTTTTTAGTTTCCTTTTTTTCTTTTCTTTTAGTTTCTTTTTCATGAATTAAAAAACTTTTCTACATTAATAAATTTTTTCTCTAGAGGAAAATATTTTCCTCTCGATTCTTAATAATTCGTGTAATTTTGCAAATCGTTCCTTACCTAAAATTCCTGCTTTTATAAAAGGGATTTGCCAACCAACGGCTAGATGCGCTATTGTGCTATCATAAGTTTCGCCAGAACGGTGTGAAATTATTGTAACAATTCCATTCTTTTTAGCGAGATCTAACGTTTTTTTCATTTCCAGCAGACTTCCTCGTTGATTTGGTTTTAAAATTAAAGCATTTATTGATTTTTTCTTTATTGCTTTTTCCAATCTATGGTAATTTGTGCATACAAGATCATCTGCAACAATTAAAGTTTTCCTGCTAATTTTCTTAATTTTCTTCATCAACTCGGAAAAACCATCAAAGTCTTCCTCATGAAGAGGGTCTTCAACATAAAACAAATCGTATTTTTCCACGAGGTCGCATATATAATTGATTTGTTCTTCCTCCGATAAATTTTTTTTATTCAAGAAAACACTAGTCGAATAATTATATTTCTTTTCGTATAAAAAAGTTGCTGCGACATCGACACCTATTTCTATATTTCTTCCAAATTTTTCTGATATTCTTTTTTTAATTTCCAACATTAGCTCCAAAACTTTTTCGTTCGCAAGAGAAGTAACAAAAGCCCTTTCGTCGTTTGTTTTTCCACAAAAAAATTTGTCTTTTTCTAATAGAAGTCTTTTTGCCTCCTTATATGCTTGCAAGTTAACAAAATAAGCTTCGTTGAATTGAAGAATAGGTATTACTAAAAATTCTTGAAAATCTGGTTTCGGCTTTTCATTCGTATGCTTCCCTCCTCCTATACAATTACCTATCGGAAAAGGAAGTTTTGGTTTATTTTCTTCAAGAAGAAATTCCCACAATTCCTTTTTCTGAGAAGCAGCGATAGCTTTTAGAATGCTTGCTTCTATAGTATAAACAACATTCCCTCCAACCAACTCAAATCTCGTTGTATTATCTAATCTTTTTATAATTTCTTCTATTTTTTCTAGATCTTGAAAAGTTTCGAAAGAAATTCTTTCTTTTACAATTTTAAAACAAATTGCTCTTGCAAATTGTAAGGATGTTTCTACTCCTTTAGAAGAAAAAGGAAAAACTTCATTTTTTCCTCTAGATTTTCCGGAAGGGGCACTCGTCTCGAAAGTGCCGTCTTTGGTTTTTATTCTTACTGCGATAGTTTCCTCCTTTCTCGAATTTAAAATTTTTCTGACGTCAAAATCTTCCACATACATATTAACCTTCTTCACCCAATTCTCCACCAGAAGTTTTTTCCTTTTCTCTGGAAGAAGGAATTTCTTCTTCTACAAATTCTTTTAGATTTGCATACTCCTCCACCTTCTTTGGCAAAGGCCTTTTTACAGTTATTGGTAAAACTCCTGCTTCGAATTCAAGTTCTGCAATTTTTATAGGATCATAATTTAATTTCTCGAGCTGTTCCTTGCCAATCTTTATTAATATAGGTGCATTCGCGCTTATTTGTAGAGCACGCGCACCTATTATTCTTGCTATTTCATACTTTGTGAATTTTTCATCTTTCATTTTATTTTGCTATGAATTTTTTTTCCTTCTCTTATCAAAATTTCCAAAATTTCGAATAATTTTTCTGTTTCTATAGGTTCTTCTCCGTCTTTAATCAGGCCATGGATCGCTGGCTCTTTTCCGTATGTGATAGAAACTGTAATTTTTAAAGTAGATGCTTCCTGTTCTTCAGAACAAGGATCTAAAATAAAAGAATCTGCAATTTTATAAGCAGTTATAGTTATTGGAGGTTCATTTAAAGGAAGTTTTTTCTGGGATAAAACACCAAACTTAACTTTTCCGTTTTCAACTTCTGGAATTTTAGTATTTTTCAGTGCAATGACTGCGGCAAAAGCGCTTGCGTCTATTAAATTTCCGTCATCATTTATTGCATAAATATCTAAAAAAATTCCCCACGCCAGCTTACCTCTTTCTATACATAATTTTTTCAAATCTATGAAATTAGACTCTCTGATTGCTCTATCCACTATTCTAGCAAGTTTGATTGCTTCTACATCGGGAGGGCCGAGCTCAAACTTTTCTGATGCTAGGGGATGAAGTTCGGCGTTAACAACTAGAATTCCTTCGTCAGGAGTATCTGCAAATGGCTCCACCAATTCTAATTTTGTTCCTGCTATTACTTCTGTATCTCCTATTCTCACTCTTGCTGACCCCTCTGCTTTTGAAGAAACATTCTCTTCTATCACAATATCTCTAAACTCGTAAAGGGTTCTTGCATCAATTCTCCTCCCTTTCTCTAAAAGTTCTCTTATTTTGTCTTTTGTTATATTTAGTATTTCCATTTTCTATTTATGTTATTCTAATTTTTTCAAAACTTGTCTTTGAATTGCTTCTATCTTGGTACAAATTTTCTTTCCTAATTCTATTGCTTCTCTCAACTCAGAAAGTTTTATACTACCATCTAAATGTAAGAGAGAAATTTTTTTTGATCTCGGCAAAAAGGCAAGGGCTATGTCTGTCGTAGCTTTTATCTCTTTTCCGTCTTTTTTTATTTTGTATTGCTCTTCTTCCTGGCTTAGATCCACAACAATTGCGTTCCCTACTTTTCCAACCGAAACTGCGGTAACAAGTTCTGACATAAGTACCCCTGCAGAAGCAAGAGCCATAGAGGCCGCATTTATGGCAGCGCATCTCGTAGAAGCATCTGCCTCTATTATTTCTACATACACATCTATAACTGTATTAGGGAAGTTTTCGAGAAGCACTACAGGATATAATGCTCTCTTTATTTCGTCAGAAATTTCTATACTTCTTCTGCTAGGACCAGGTTTTTTTCTTTCTGCAACAGAAAAACTAAACATATCATAAAAGCATCTTAATATCGCTTTTTTTGGATTTTGTAGATGTTGAGGGTATAATTGCCTAGGACCATAGACTGCGGCTATTGCCTTACTATTTCCAAAAGCAAAGTATGCAGAGCCATCTGCCCTTTTTATAACTCCGACTTTTGCTTCTATTTTTCTAGTTTCGTCAAATTCTCTTCCATCTGGCCTTTTCTCTTTCTTATCACTCATTTTTTATTTTTTTCCAAAAATTCTTTTATATAATCTGTCAAGCCTTCCACAAAAGGTTTTTCTGCAATTATTTTTATAGCATCTCTGGCAAGAATTTCTTCTTCTATACTTGGGCCTTTTATCCATATGAGTCCATTTTGCCCTACTATTATGTTGCAATTGGTTTCTTTTTTTATTATGTTTACCATGCTTCCTTCTCTTCCTATTATTCTTGGAACTCTCGTAGGATTAACACGCATCAAAAATCCACCAACTAGTTTTTTGCATGTTCTGTCTTTCATTGTAAGCTCTACACTTCTTGTCCTAATAGTATGAACTTTGCTTGCAAGCAAATCATGTATATCATAATATTCGGAAAGATCATTTTTATTAACATAACCCGCACATTCGTTTATTGGTAAAAAGCCCAAATAAGGTGACAGGATATCCACAACCCATCCGTTGAAAGTTATATCTATGACCTGCCCTATTACTGTATTTCCTGTTCTTGGGATATATGTTCCGCTTAAAGGAATAACCCTTACGATTTTGTCGTTTTTTTCGAGAAGTCCAAATCTTAATGCTATTATATCTTTGCCTTCTTTTCTTGTTCCTTCTCCGGGTAAAAATTCTGAGCCGGATCCTACAATTTCTCCTGGAATAACAATTTCTCTCCTAGTTTTCTCCATTTTTTTCTTCTTCTATTTTTGAAGTTATTTTTATTATCTCAAAAAAACTAGGCAAAAACAAAAGCAAACGCCACCTTGAATGTAAAGGAGTAAATTTGTTTATCCATTCGTAAATAAGAGAATTTTTCTCTATCTCTACGATTATTTCTCTATTTTGTTCTTCTTCTATTTCCTGTAAAAGTTTTGAGGCGAAATTTTCTTCTTCGGTCATTTTATTTCTTCCGTAATCGCTAAACCTTTAGTTAAATTATTCAACTTATCAAAAAATTCCACTTGCATTCCTGCTGGCAAATCTATTATGCAAAGAAAAGAACCATTTTCGAGCCATTCTTCTTTTTCTTTTTTGAATTTTTGTAAGAAAGAATAAACAATAGCTGTATATTGTGCAGGGACTATGATTTTTAATTTCTTCGTTGCGATTTTTATCGGTAATTTTGTTTCTATCTTTTTAATAATTTCCAAAGCTTGCTCTACTGTTTCTTTTGTTTCCTCTATTTTTACCCCTGCTTCCTTTATAACGCTCTCAAGCATCGTTGGTGTATAAGGTATTCCAGTCCTTGGATCTATGCAATTCCTCACAAGAAAGTCTATGATTTGTTTCAATTTTTTTTCTCTTTCTTTTTCTCTGTATTGTTGCGGCAATTGCAATTCTCCTTGTTTTAGAATTTTTTCTGCTATTTCATAAATGTTGGTTGTATTGAATGCTTTTTCAAGATCTGCCATAGAAGCCCTCATTCCTTTTTTGTGATCTGTAAAAACAACTTCCGCAGAAAGAATTTCTCTCAAGGACTTAGAATCTAGTTTTCCCTTTTTGAAATCCAACGCTTTGTCGCAATCTACAAGAATTTCAAAACACTTGTTTTTAATCCTTAATCTCGCAATAGTATCCATTTTTAATAAATTTATTTTACATACTTGCTTAATTGTTCTTGTGATAATCTTTTCGCTTTTGGATCTGCTTTAGGAACATAACAAGCATCGAATCTTACTGGATTGAAATTTTTTCCCAAAATTTTTTTGAAAATGCTTAACGCCATTTTGATTCCTTGATCTATTGTAATATTTTCTTTATAAGATTCCCTAAGCATTTCTATAATTTTTTCATCGTTTTCTCCTATCGCTGTTGCTTTATAAGAAAAATAATTTCCGGTAACCTCACTAACAAAAAGTTTTATCGTTCCATCAGGGTTTATTCCAGCAACCATTACTTTTGTTCCAAAAGGCCTTACTCCTCCGTATTGAGTATAAGCCTGCTTTATATTTGCTATTTCTTTCATTATACTCTCAACATCTATAGGCTCTTCGTAAGTTATTTTATGTTGTTGTGCAAAAATTTGTGCCCTTTCTATTAAAACACGAGCATCGCTCAAAACTCCTGCAGCGCTTGCTATGATATGATCATCTATTTGATAGATTTTCACACTAAATTCTGGGTCTAATAGAGGATCTACATATCTTTTGTCTGTAACAATCAGCGCACCGTCAGAGCACACTACCCCTATGCTAGCGCTGCCAAGTCTGACTGTTTTTTCTGCGTATTCAACTTGTAAAAGCCTTCCTTCTGGAGAAAAGAGGGTTGCCGCCCTATCATAGCCCATTATCTGATGCTGCATTTCTAATGCCATTTTAAAAATTCAAAAAGCCACCTTAATTCCATTAAAAAAGAAAGAGTATTTATAAAGGTTTCGAAATATAGTTTTGTCCTTAAAAGAATATTGTTTTTCTGACCGAAACAAAATTTGGTAGTTGCTCCTCTGAAAGAAAAAAGATGAGTTGAAATATGCGTTCTGAATGATTTTCGAGTTTAAAAAGAAAATTTATTATTCCCCGAACAAGAATTGAGTTGGTTTTTTATTGTAATCCAAAGAATAGCTTCTGCCGAAAGAAGTTAAATTAAAAACAAGTTTCAGAGTTATTAGGCACTCTTACAAAAGACAGAAAAAATAAAGAGATTTCACCTACTTATTATTAATTAAAATAAAACATGTTTCATTACAATTAAACAGCGGATTTTAATTTGGACTTTGATTAAAATATTTTAAAAAAATTTATTAAATCTACTTTCTTATTCATGAAAATGCAAAACAAAAAAGCACAATTAATGGGCATGCCTTTCCAGCTTGTCTTTTCTCTTTTGCTTGTAGTAGCTGTAATTGTTTTCTCTTTCTTTGCAATAAGAATGTTCCTGCAACGTGCAGAGCAAGCGAAATTTGGAAGTACTTTCATAGAAATACAGAGAAAAATAGAAGAAGCGTGGAGTAGAGCCGGCGAATCCAACGAAACTTTCGTTGTTTCTGCTCCTAAAGAAGTAGAAGCAATTTGTTTCTTAAACAGAAGTGCCACCTGCAGGAACCCTCAAGGAATTAGTTTCTGCCAAGAATTTTTGATGTTCGCACAGGAAAAAGATAATTTCTTTTTTTACCCTTTTGGAATTGCAGAAAAATACGGAAGCAAAACAGCATGGAAACTTTTATGCGAAGAAAAACCATGTGTAAACATTCCCATAAGAAAGAATCCTACTTGTTTTTTTGTCGACGAAAATAAAGAGATAAAATTCAGAATAATAAAAAAATTCGAAGAAGCATTGGTAATTTTAGAAAATGAATAAAAAAGGAATAGAATTTGCCTGGATCTTTGCAATAATAATAGGTTCTTTAATTCTTTTTCTTGCTTTTTATTTCATAAGTTCCCAATTATTTTTAAAAGAAAAAGCAGAAACTGGGGAGAAAGCCCATTCTTTGGATATATTATTAAATCCTTTTTCTTTCTTGGGTGCGATAGGGGCGGTAACCGCCAAATCCATAGAACTTGGAAGAGCCGTCAACCTTACTTTTGAATGTTACTATGAAGAAAACTTCGGAAAAAATGTAATAATTATAGATTCTGGGATTCCCAGAAGCGTTTACGATAAATACATATTTGCAGAAGATTTCAAAGAAAAAAAGATACAAGTAATAAGCAAACCACTAAAAATGCCTTGGCGCATAGCAGATCTGGTATATGTTTTCCCTTCTAGAACGGAGTATTGCTTCATAAATTTTCCAACAAAATTGAGAGAAGAACTGAGAATGTTAAATGTCAGTAACATAAAATTATCTGACAACATAAGAAATTGCAAAGAAGATTCTATAAAAGTTTGTTTTGAACTCGAGAATGAAAAATGTAATGTAACCATTTCTGGAGAAGAAATAAAAAAAAATAGAGAAACAATGTACTTTGCAGGAAATGATGCTCTGATGCTTGCGGCAATTTTTTCTAAAAATAAAAATTATTATAATTGTAATTTAAAGAGAATTTTTGCAAGACTCAAAACACAAGTAGAAGTTTACAAAGAAAAACAAAGAAAAATGAGGTGTAGAAGCTATGTTAATTTGGAAAACTTAATAAATGCTATTCCGGAAAACATAAACAGAAACACGATGAACGTCATGAAGAATGCTGCAATGCAAATAGAAAATCAAAATTCTCACGAATGCCCTTTGTTTTAAAATGAAAAAAGCTCAAATAAAAATTCAAGAAATGGCTTTCGTGCTTATCGCCATAATATTGCTTTTCGGACTTGTTTTTGTTTTTTTTGCCAAATTTGAATTAAACAAAATAAGAGAACTTGCAAAACAAACCAGAGAAGAAAGAGCAATAACTCTTGTAAGGACAATAGCTTCAATGCCGGAAATTAGATGCTCTGAAGAAACAAGTGAAGCAGCATGTCTAGATCTAGAAAAAGTAAGTGCTTTCAACGAAAGTTCTTCCCTGCAAAGAAAATATGAAAAATTTTGGTCGAATAATTATGTTACAGAAATTGTCGTAGAAGAAATCGTTCCATCCAGAAAAATATATCATATATACAGAGGAAAAAAAGGAAATGTAAGTTATTTCAGTTTTTTTCCTTTATGCTCCAGAAGAGAATGCTCTCTTGCCAAGCTCAGCGTTTGGATAAGAACAGACTAAAGGTAAAATGAAAAAAGCACAAGAAGAGATTATGGGTTTTTTGATGATTGTAGTTATAATAATAATAGTAGGTTTAGTATTCCTCTCTTTTTCTTTGAGCAGAGGAAAGAAAAGTATAGAAGCCCAAACGATGCAAGCGGACGATTTGCTTTTTGCAATGCTTCTTTACAGCAGCAACTGCAAAATCAAAAACGAATTTTTGAATGTTAGAGAACTGATAAAAGAATGCAACACATATAATCCTATATGTGAAAATGAAAATAAAAATGCATGTGAAAAATTGAACGAAACTCTTGCGATACTTTTAGAAAAAACGCTAGGGACTAAAATAGAAAATGCTTTTGTTCATGGTTATTTTATTGAAATAAACGGCACGAAAAATATCAGAATAGAAAAAGGGAATCTAACAGGAAATTATTTTGGTACTTTTGTTGCAATCCCTGTAGGTTTTGATTCTAATGTCGAAATTAAATTAAAGATATTTTATTCATAAAGTTATATGTAAGATTAGTTTATCTGCACACAACACTGGTTTCAGCTTTTCTCGATTCTTTTCTTTTTCCTTTATAAATTTTATCAAACCAAATTTTTCCAAAATATCAAGATCTTGTCTTACTGCCTTGAAATGCCTTCCTGAAAGTTTTGTTAACTCATACACAGATCTTGGTTTTTTAGTTTTTATCAACCACAAAAGTCTGGCTTTCTCGTTACTTAATAAAGATCTCAATTCCTGTAAGCTTGGCTGCCTTATTGGAAGAGGCAAACTTTTCGTTACTTCGCTCATCCCTTCTCTAATTCTTTTTAAAGTAGGAAGCCACAAGGCTAGGGGGGTTTTACGAAGAAACATTGAAGTTTCTTTTTCTTGTA
>JANXDM010000011.1:0-4805 GCA_025058615.1 Candidatus Pacearchaeota archaeon
AAATTCTTCAAGAGCATTATATACTTTATTTTTCATATAAACATTGTATATCTTGTTGATTCCTTTTTTGTGTAACATTGCATCTTTTACCTTCTCATCACCAAGATAATGCCTGAAACCTAAAGCTTCTATTAGGTCATGAGTCAAATTTGCGCCGGTTGTTACGAAAATATCTATCCATTTTTTTTCTAACATGTCAATTATTATTTTTCTCATACCACCTGCAACTAACGCACCAGCAAGTCCCATAAAAAGTTTACATTCTTTATCACTGATAGCCTCTGCAAGAATAGAAGAGGCTTGGGCAAGTGCACGAGCGTTATATGCTGTTGTTTGCATCTGGTTTACAAGATTGCTTGTCTTGGATCTTTTTTTTATTTTTATATGTTTTAAAGGAACAAGCTTCATTTTTTTAAAGAATGAAAATATCAATTATAAAACTTTGCTTAGTGAAAAAATAAATCTTTAAAAATCTTTTTTTGTTTAAACAAAAAATGAATTATTATTCAGAAAAAGCTTGATAAATCAATTATATATTTTAAGTTCTACAGTTAGACTAACTAGATCGTATCGACGTAAAATACTGAAAAAATTAGACTCCCCTCTTGAGTTTGTAAAAAATTCAAATCAGACCTAATCTCAGCAGAAAAAGGTTCTCGAGCGATGCATATAAAAGATAATAATTACCAATAGATTCTTATTAAAAATTAAAAAATCAGAAAAATTATCGAAGGAAAAAGAACTAAGATTATTAAAAAACATGTTTGTTATTACCAGTACTAACTTCATTACACAAAAATTTTTTGAATAAACATCAACTTTCTAAAATAAAAAAATTTATTTTCTGAGTAATTTCAACAAATTATTTTTGAATTTCGGAAGATCTTCAACATTCAAGGTTGCGCCGCAAGCATTTTTATGGCCTCCGTGTGTTGCATTAATTCCTTCCAAGGCTTTTGCAATCAAATCTCTTACATCTATCAAACCCCTTATAGAAATATTTGCTTTTACGCCCTTTACATAAGCAACTACAACAATTTTGTCTTGGTTCATGAAAAAAAGTTCATTTGCAAGTTCTGAAGATAGGGATAAAGGCCCGCCGTAACTAAAAAAAAGCAGTTTTCCATGTTTTTTAGTTCTTTTTGCTTTTTCTAACAATTTTTCATATCTTTTGTTTATTTGTTTGAATCTTTTGTAAATTGTTCTTGTCCTTTGATTTTCTTCTAAAAGTTCCGAATAATGGTTTATGTTAATCAAAATATTTATCATTTTTATTATGTTGGTTGTTTTATCTTTTAAGGCAAACCCTAAGATTCTGCTTAGTTTTCCTGCTTGAGTTGTGAAAAATGCTTTTGCCGGATCCTTTGTATAAGGAAAAAATTCCTTGTTGTTTTTACTAAACTCAAAAGCGAAAGGGGGGATAAACCAATCTGCGAGGCAGCCGAGCAGAGCAATCCATTCGTCTTCTTTCTTTTTTACAACATTGTAACATAAATATGAAACCGGTTCGTTTGATCCATGATACAAGGGATTAAAGTAAAAAATTGTTTTTTCTAATTTTTCTTGCAGTTTTTTGATCTGGTCGGGTGGGTGGTGATCTATCCAAACTATTGAGCAGGAAAATTGTTCTGCGGCTTCGATGAATTTTTCGTCTATCAATGGCTTATCCAGAACAAAAATAATGTCCGGTCTGAATTCATGAAGCTTTCTTGCATAGACAGCATCAAGACTTGGAAAAGTTTTGATTGCAACTCCTTTACCTTTTCCACAATACCGCCTTAATAACAAAAAACTTGCAAGGCCGTCTACATCGTTATCAAAAAAGAATACAGGATTTGAAGCTTGATCCAACAATTCTTTTATTTTTTTGGTTTCTTCCTCAGACAACATTTTTCAAAATACAAATTCTTCATGAATAGTCTTATAATCATGTATCTCTTTTTTGTTAAACCAAAGGGCAATCTCTTTTTTTGCGTTTTCTACACTATCAGAAGCGTGAATTAGATTCGGGACTGCTTTGCTCTTTTTGTTTGAATATTCTATACTCAGATGGGCAAAGTCGCCTCTTATTGTTCCTGGTGGGGCTGTTTTCGGTTCTGTTCCACCTACTATTTTTCTGACAACTTCTACAGCTTCTATACCTTCTAGTACTAATGCTATAACAGGACCCAAAGTTAAAAAATCTACCATTCTTTTCTTTATTTCTTCCCCCCTCCTTTTTCCCAAGTCCTCATAGTGTTTTTCTGCGTGCTTTTTTTCTATCCATTGCATCTTCATTGCGACAATTTTTAACCCAGCATCTTCAAATCTTTGTAGAATCCTTCCTACCAAGCCGCGCTTTATAGCGTCAGGCTTCAATAAAACAAGAGTCCTTTGAATCATACATTTCTTTTGTTTTTTAAATTTAAAACTTTTTCCATGATTTTAAAAAAACAAAATTTTTTTAAATTTATATTTTCTTTTGTTTAAAGTAAAATGCTATTGGTCTTGCTCTTTTTTGTGTTTGTTGCCTTGCTTTTTGCTTTAATTCAACTAATTTTTATTGTAAAAAAAGAAAAAGGAGCAAAAGATATTCAAAAAATAAGTAAGAATATAGAAAAAGGAGCGCTAACTTTTCTTTCGAGAGAATACCAAGTTATTGCAATTTTTTTGTTGGTTATTTCTATTCTTATAGGAATCTTCAATGTTCGATTTATGATTTCGTTCTTGTTGGGGAGCTTTTTCTCTTTAAGTGCCGGAAATCTTGGCATGAGGATAGCCACGAAAAACAATGCAAGAACAACAAATGCTGCTTCGAAAAGTTTGGAAGAAGCATTTAAAATTGCTTATTTTAGTGGTTTGGTTGCGAGTATTTTTGCAGTGTCTTTTGGAATTTTAGGAATAATTCTTGTTGGTTTTTTGTTCGAAATAAAAGCCCTCTATTTTTTTGCGTTCGGGGCAAGCTTGGTTGCTTTGTTTATGCGTGTAGGAGGAGGTATTTTCACAAAATCTGCCGATATCGGAGCCGATTTGACCGGAAAAATAGAAGCAAAAATTCCAGAAGACGATCCTAGAAATCCCGCTGTGATAGCAGACCTTGTTGGCGATAATGTAGGAGATATAACCGGAATGGGTTCGGACTTATTCGAAAGCTTTGTTTCGAGTATAGTGGCTGCTATCGCAATTGCTGTGTCTTTTTTTAAAAGCATTTACACCCCCCTTATAATTCCGAGTCTCGGATTGGTTGTATCTATCCCTATAAGTTATTTTTTCATGAAAATCAAAGATGTACACAAAAAGTTGCTTTCGATTTTTATTTCTACAGCAATCTTGCTTTCATTGTTTTCTTTCTTTTTGTTTGAAAAAAATCTTGCTTGGTGCGTTGTTTTGGGTTTGCTTGCGGGAATTTTCATAGGGTGGAATACCAACTATTTCACTGCGTTTAATCTTCCCCCGACAAAAAAAATAGTCGAAGCTTCGAAAAAAGGTACAGCACTTAACATAATTTATGGGATTGCAAATGGGATGCTTTCTGCGATATTTCCTGTTGTTGTAATTGCACTTATAATACTTTTGAGTTTTTGGCTTGCCGGTTTGTATGGAATAGCAATAAGTGCTGTAGGAATGCTCAGCCTTGTTACAGTTGTTTTTGCTTCTGATGTTTATGGAAGTATAACAGATAATGCGGCAGGAATATCAGAATTTTGTAGATTAAAAGAAGCAAGAAAAAGAGCAGAACTTCTAGACGAGGCGGGAAATACGACAGCAGCGATAGGAAAAGGTTTCGCTATAGGATCTGCAGCCTTGACCTCTTTAGCATTACTCGCCACCTATCTCATGGCCGCAAAGAAGCCTTTTTTAAATATCGCCGATGCAGGGAATATTGCAGGATTATTCATAGGTGTTGTAATTCCTTTTCTTTTTAGCTCTTTGGCCCTGAAAGCTGTAGTCAGTGGTGCAGAAAAAATTGTAGAAAATGTCAGAAAACAATTCAAAAATGCAAAAATTTTACAAGGAAAATTAGAACCAGACTATGAAGAATGTATAAAAATAACAACTTCTTCAGCTCTTTCTTCTTTGGTGCTTCCGGGAATAGTTGTAATAGTTATGCCATTCATTATTGGTTTTCTTCTTGGAAAAGAGGCTTTAGGCTCTTTTTTGGTTGGTTCTATAGCTTCTAGTTTTTTGCTTGCTTTTTTCATGGCAAATGCTGGAGCATCATTTGACAATGCTAAAAAATATGTAGAAATTTTTGAAAAGAAGAAAGAAAAATTTTATGAAGCTGTGATTGTTGGTGATACAGTAGGAGATCCTTTAAAGGACACTGCAGGTCCTTCGCTCAACATTTTAATTAAATTGATGTGTATAATCTCCTTGCTTTTTGTTATTTTGTTTTAAAATGTCAAAAAAACTTGTGGAAAAACAAGGAATTTTTTTTCCTTCAGAAGAAATAAAAAAAGAATCATGGATACGTGAAGAAAAAATCTATGAGATAGCCGACAAAGATCCGATTCGTTTCTGGGAAAAATTGGCGAAAGGAATAAAATGGTTCAAACCTTGGAATAAAGCATATGAAGAGAAAACACCTTTTTTTAAATGGTTCGTTGGAGGAAAACTAAACGTATGCTTCAATTGTATTGATAGACATTTAAAAAAGTTAAAAAATAATACTGCTATAATTTGGGTTCCGGAGCCGACAGAAAAAGAAAGAAAAATTACATACAAAGAACTGTATGAAAAAACTTGTAAGTTAGCTAATTTTCTTTTGAGGCTAGGTGTAAAAAAAGGAGATGTGGTTGCAATTTACTTGCCGATAATACCCGAAG
>JANXDM010000011.1:4815-13522 GCA_025058615.1 Candidatus Pacearchaeota archaeon
TAGGAGCAATTCATAATGTTGTTTTTTCTGCTTTTAGCGCGGAAGCTTTAAGGACGAGGCTTCTCGATTCTGGTGCCAAATTTTTGATTACGGCAGATGCTTATTATAGAAGAGGAAAATTAATCGAACTAAAACAACAAGCAAACAAGGCAATAAAAGGAACGAAAGTAAAAAAGATTATTGTTGTTAAAAGAGCAGACACAAAAATAGTAAAAACAAAAAAAGATGTTTTTTTCAACGAAATAGAAAATATGCCTGGAAAGTGTAAAGTAAGGGAAATAGATTCTGAACACCCTTTGTTTATTCTTTATACTTCAGGGACGACCGGAAAACCGAAAGGAATTGTGCATAGCACTGGTGGTTATATAGTTCAAGCTTATTGGACTGCAAAATGGAATTTCAATTTGCACGAGAAAGACGTAATTTGGTGTACAGCAGACATAGGATGGATCACAGGACATACTTATGCATGCTATGGCCCTTTAGCGAACGGAGCGACAACATTGCTTTACGAAGGATCTTTTGATTTCCCAACTCCAGAGAGGACATGGAAAATAATAGACAAATACAAGGTTAATGTATTTTATACTGCTCCAACATTATTGAGAATGTTTATGGCTTTCGGGGAAGAATGGTTAAAAAATTTCGATGGAAAAAGTTTGAATATTCTAGGAACAGTTGGCGAGCCCATTGACGAAAAAACTTGGATGTGGTTCTTTGAAAAGGTAGGTAAGAAAAGATGTCCAGTAATAGATACGTGGTGGCAAACAGAAACTGGAGGAAATATGATAAACTCTCTTCCAGGTATAGGACCTTTTGTTCCTGGGTTTGCTGGAAGAAGTTTCCCGGGGACGAGACATGCTGTAATAAACGAGGGTGGGGAAATATTAAAGGAAGGGGAAGGATTTCTTGTTCAACTTAGTCCTTTTGCTCCAGGGATGCTAAGAGGAATTTGGAAAAATAAAAAACTATATATAGAAAAATATTGGCAATATAAAACCATGTATTTTACAGGAGACGGTGCAATAAAGAAAGGAGACATGTTCAAGATTTTAGGAAGAGTTGATGACATAATAAAAGTTGCTGGTCACAGGCTTTCTACTGCAGAATTAGAAAACGCGATCGATAAGCATGCAGCAGTCTTGGAAAGTGCGGTTACAGGAAAACCAGACCAAATAAAAGGAGAAGTTCCGATAGCGTTTGTAGTTCTAAGAAAAGGGTTTCATGCTTCTTCACAGCTGAAAAAAGAAATTATAGAAAAAGTTACAAAAGAAATAGGCCCAATAGCAAAGCCACATGAAATTTACTTTGTCGAAGAGCTTCCAAAAACAAGAAGCGGAAAAATAATGCGTAGGATCCTAAAAGCTTTGCTAAGAAACGAAGATGTTGGCGACACAACAACTTTGGTAAATCCAGAATCTATAGATAAAATAAAAGAAAGTCTCAAATAATTATTTTTCTTGGAGTTTTTCTTTCCATTCTTGTTTTCTCTTCTCGGCTTCTTCAGCTTTCTTTTCTGCCTCTTCAGCTTCTAACAAAAGTTCAGAAGCACTTGGTACAGGTTTTACACTCTTTTCCGAGCCACAGAAAGGACATGTGAGCGGAATCTTTTCAGATTCATACTGATAATGGCACTTCAGGCATTGTAATTCCATGCTTTTTTTTAGGTTGTTTTAATATATAAATTTTTTGTTTTCCTGCTGAATAACTTTTTCGTAACTTCTATGTCTGTTGGCTCTAAATATGGATTTAAGCAGCGAGCAAAATCTTCGAGACTTTTGAAAGAGTTTTCGTCTGCAAGATGGTCTCTTTCTAAAGATATGTAAATAATTTCTTTAGAAAAAGAAAGAGCAATTTCGTATTCTATAGGGCCGTACCAACAATCAATCTTTATTATTTTCTTTTTAGGATTATTTTCTCCTCTACACTCTTCTATGTGCATTTCATAAGCGGGAAATCTTTCTTTCAAAAAATTGAAAAAAGATTCATTCAAAAAATCTAATTTTGTTTTTTTGTCATCTTTTTTTAAATCTGAGACAAGAGGAATTATTACACAATTGTCTTTGTTTTCTATCCTACCAAAAAAATTTTTCTGTTTCGATTTTGTCTTCTAGCGAGTTCATTTTATTTCAATCCACGAGATTTTTTTGCAGCGCTCGTAAGTCCTCTAAAAGCTCTTCCTCTATGTTTCTTCGAGCAAATCCATGAAAGCTGTTTGTCTGTCTTTATTTCTGGAGCATTTGGATCAACGAGAATAACTTCAAAAAAATAATATTTTCCATCTTTTCCTAGTTTGTAACTGTTCAATACTTCTAAATTCTTGAATTTTCTTGCTGCCCGCTGTTCCGCGATCCACTGATAATTCATCCTCAAATTTTTTCTGATGCTTAATTTACTGCTTTTTCTTCCTTTTCTTGGTCTCGGTCTTTTGTGTTGACCTCTTCTTACTCTTACTCTTACAACTATTATCCCTTTTTTCGCCTTGTATCCTAGTCTCCTCGCTCTTGCGATATTAAAAGGTTTTTCTACCTGAGTTATTGCTCTTCCTCTACGCCATTTAGCAAGCAAATCACGCCATTGTGGAGTATTACGCTTTTCTCGCAATGCTTCGTGAATGAAAGAATATGCAGATTTCATAGCCGCAAGAAGTCAAGTTTGTTTTTAAATTTTTGCAAAGACAAGCGAAAATTATTTAAATACTCTTGAAAAAATAATTGTATGCACCCGATACTAAAAATTTTGATAGGAATAATTTTGATAATAGTTCCCTTGTTTGTAGTTTTAACTTTTTCTTCTTGGGCAAGGGCAGTAATAGAATTATTAAAAGGAGGTATCATTGTTTTAGTGATACTTGCAGGGATAATATTTATAATATTGGGGGTGATAGATCTTTCTACCAAGTGAGATGGAAGAATTGTGTATAAAATGTAAAGGAAGGGGTTTCTGTAAAAAGCCATGCAAGCTTTTACATATTTTGAAAAAATTTCAACCAAAATTAAGTTTAGAATTTTCTGGAAGTTCTCCTCCAGAAATTTTCGTTGGAAGGTATAATTATCCATATATTTTTTCTGGAATTATTACCCCTGCCGAACATATCGACTCTAGAAGTTTCAGTATGCCAGAAATATGGTATAAAGAAAAAAAGAATATTCTAGAAATTTTAAACTACAGGTCTAGAATGGTTTATTCTCGTTTTTTGACAAATGTAAAAGGAAGAGAAAAATTGAAAGAAAAAATGCAAGAACTTGCAATTGCTTCTTTTCCCGTTGATGCGACTTTTAAGTTAAAGAAAAAACCAAAAATTAAAATAGAACTGGACAAAAATGTTCCCATGATAGGAAACCCAGCACCAGTAGAAAAAATAGTAATAGAATCGAACATAAAAACATATAAAAAAGTAGAATATCTAATCAATGATAAAGACGTTAAAGCCGAAGAAGCTTTAATGGAGCTCTATTCTTCAAAAATTCCCGTTTCGCATATCATAAGATTATTAAGCGCAGGTCTTTTGGGTTTAAAATTTCAACGAAAACTTGTTCCTACAAGATGGGCTGTTACGGCAACAGACAATATTATAAGCGAAAAGCTCTTAGAAAAAATTAGACATTATAAAAAAATAGATCATTACGAGGTTTTTAGAGCTGACTATCTTGGTAATTACTATAAAATTTTGCTGATGCCATATTGCTGGAGTTTCGAAGTCATAGAAGTTTCGGAGAGAGGATATTTTGGCCTTGGCAATTTTTGGGTATGGCACGATTACGAATTCTTCTATGGAAGAAAAAATTATGCCAAAAATGTAGGAGGAGCATACTATGCAAATAGATTGGCGGTTGCGGAATATTTAGAAAAAATTAAAAAACAAGCTTCTTGTATAATTTTAAGGGAAATTAGGGGAGAATACTGGGCTCCTTGCGGAGTAGGAATTTTACGAGAATGCTGTAGAGATGCTTTTAGGAAAAAACCAGAAATTTTTTACAATTTGGAAGAAGCAATAGAAGAAATAGCTAGGAGAACGAAAATACCAATACAACTTTTTTTGGAGAGAAGCAAACTTTTGAGGGAAATTAAAGAACAAAAAAATTTTCACAATTTTTTTCGAAATTAAACGGTTTAAGGATTGGTAAATAACAAAACCTTTTCTTTGCAAATAAAATTCTGATTCTCCTTTTCCGCTTGTTTTTGTTTTAATCAGCTTTATTAATTATTTTTCACAAATTTTTCTTCCAGTTTCCTAAATCTTCAAGAACTTTTTTTGGTGTTAGTGCTTTTAATTTTGCTAGAATATTTTTTTCATCTAATTGTTTTTTACTGAGAGGAACACAAATTCCATCTATTTTTTTACTTTTTTTTTCGAAATGTAAGGAGAAGGGAACTCTCGCGAGCTTGCCGCTTGGTGTCTGACTTGGATCCAAAACAATATAATTCTTTTTCTTTTCGTGGCCCCCCCTTACTTTTATTCCTGTTTTTTCTGAAATCTCTTCTGCCCATCTCCCTATGAAGCTCTCTAGAGGTTCGTTTTTTGAATAAGCAAAATATTTGTTATATTCTTCGTTTGTAATTTTTCTTTTCAGCATGAGATAAACATGAAAACTAGAGCCCGTCCAAAGAATTTTTGTTTCGAAATTAACGAGAGCATTTAATGCTTTGTCTTTTTCTATTATCTTTATCAGGTTTTTGGTCACCTCCAACGCTTTTTCGCTACTTAAGTTAACTCTGTCCACATCAATAAAAACTCTTTCTATTGGTTTTCCTTGTCCTTCGTAATTGCAAGCATAGAAGAGATCGATGCATCTACAAACAGGAAAATACAACCAAACTTTTGCTTGAAGATTGCTTATTTTGTTTTGCTTTATTGCTTCTTCCCTTGAGATTTTCGTTCTTAGAAGAAAGAAATCTTCGTTTAGTTCCTCAGAGTATAAATCTTTTATCGATATAGGCTCTTCGGTAGAACCACGTCTTATGAAAAAATTTCTTTCAAGATAAATTTTTGTTGCTAGCTCCCTATCTCCTAAGAAATCGTGAAGAGAAGAAGCAACTTTAGAATAAAAATACAACAAATCAAGTTT
Source organism: Candidatus Pacearchaeota archaeon (assembly GCA_025058615.1). GTDB lineage: Archaea > Nanobdellota > Nanobdellia > Pacearchaeales > UBA284 > JANXDM01. Next base: position 9,885 of record JANXDM010000011.1, read on the forward strand.
TCCAAATGGTTTTAGTACATCCATTTTTAATTTTCAAATTTAAAAGTCTGTGAGTTTATAAAAATTATTTTATTATTTTAAAATCGATTCTTATATTCAATTTTCTAGGACCTATTTCACGAACCTTTTTTATTTTTAGAACCTTTATTTTTCTACCAAATTTTTTTGTCTTATTTCGGATCTTTTCTACAGCTTTTCCTATTTCTTTTTCATTAACAAAATCATGAAAATGTATAATTGTTCCTTTTTTTGCGACAAGAAGGGCTTCTTGGAGAAAATCATATTCAATTTGTGGCCTCGGCATTACTATTCTATCAAATTTTTCGCCTTTCCTAATAATTTTAGCTAATTTTTTTGCGTCTCCCTCTATAATTTCGACATTTTTTATTTTGTTGAGTAAAATATTTTCCCTTGCATATTTGCAGGCTATTCTGTTTATTTCTATACATATTATTTTTTTTGGATTTGTATGTTTTGCAATTATGATTGCGTAGGGGGCAACTCCGGCGAACATTATGAGAATTTTTTCCCCTTTCTTTACTTGTTTTGCAATTTCCATTCTGTCTGTAGCAAGCCTAGGAGAAAAAAAACAATTCTTTACATTGAGTTTAAAGATACAACCGTATTCTTTATGTATAGTTTCTTCAATTTTTTTACCAGCCAACCATCTTATCGCTTGCTTTCTCAAAAATCCTTTATGTTTTCCTCTTTCATAAACAGCTTCTATGTTTTTATATATCTCTAACAATTTCTTTGCTATTCTTTTTGCTTTTTTCTTTAGTTCTGTTGGTATTTGGATTATTGCTATTTTTCCTATTACGTCGAAAGATCTCGGAAGTATTTTAGCTTTTTCAAGAAACCCTTCTTGTTTCAAAGCTTCTTTCAAAGAAATCCTTTTTACCATGCTACACATATTCGAATTGTAGTTGTGTTGCGTCGTAAGTAGGAAGCTCCTCTACGCGAGCAATCTTGAATTTTTGGTTTTTCAACTTATTTGCAACTTTTTCAGACAAAATATATCTTTTTCTTGGTTCATCAAAATAAATTTCTTTGTAATTCTTTATCTTTTCTTTTTCCTTTTCTGTCATGTCTTCGAGGTAAACTACAAAATATCTAACACTCCCCTCTCTTGTTCTATATCCGAAAGGAAAGATTTTCTTTCTCAAGAGCCTGTTTTTGTATTGGTAAAAACTTTTTGTTTTTCCAGTACATAAGTGCATCTTTATTTCCTTCTGCAAAAAATTTTTCAAGATTTTCTTTCCAATTTTTAAAGACCCTTTAATTGTATATGTGTCCTCATTGATCTCATAATTTTTGGTTATATATTCGAAATTGGAATCGCTTATTTCTAATTCGTTCAGATTTACGAAGCCTATGTAGGGGAGAACCTTTTCTATAAACCTACTAGTTTCTTTGACTTTATCAGGAAGTAACGGAAGCTCGACTCCTATTTGATTTTTTTTCCAAAACAAAGATGCTAGTTTTATTTTTTCTAATTCTTTCTCGTACAAAGAAGTTTGTAAAAAATAAGGATGAAATCTTACTTCATCTATATAATGCGAAAGTTTTTCCAAGTTTTGTTTTGTAACATTGTCTGTAGGTAAATATATGTGAATATGAAAATTTTTGAATTCCTTTTTTAAAGATTTTGCGTATTCTATCGTTCTTTCGAGAACTGTTAAAGGATCTCCACCAGTAATTCCTGCGCCTTCAGAATTACTTTCTTTTGCCTCGGTTATAGCGTCCTCCACGTTGTGGCAGAGTCTCTCATTTGCCCATACTTCGTCTTTGTTTTTTCTTTTGTTGCTCAAGGAACAATAGAAACAATTTCTAGGGCACAGACCAGTAACAAAAAGCACAAGTTTTTTTCCTTCTACACATAATTTACAACCTTCTGCAACATCGAAGTCTCGCAAGGAATATGATTCGTATTTTGTTCTTGTTATTTTCATCGAAATTAGAATAAACAAAAATTAAAAAACTTTTCCTTTCTTAGAGTTATTTTTTGAAATCTTAGTAAAAAATGAGATCTCTTAGGCAATCTCTATTTTTTCGATAACATAACAAATTATCTAAATCTTTTATTAAAAGATAAACTGCGAACACTTTTGGAACATAATTTCTTGTTTCTTTTGGCAAAAATTTTTTTATGTCTTCAAAATTAATTTCTTTTTTTTGCTTCTTTTTAATTTTTAGCTGATGGTTGACTTTTTTTATAGCTTTTTTCACTCTTCCCGGTCCTGCATTATAAGCAGCAAGTGCTAGCTCTAGATCTTTGAAAATTTTCAAATATCTTTTTAATTCCTCTAGGCAAAGTTCTCTTGAGATTAGAGGATTTTTTGCCATTGTTTCTGAAATACCTGATAAATGAGGGATTAGTTGGTAAGGACCAACTGCTCCTGCGTGGCTTTTACAATTAGTGTCGCCATAGCTCTCTACAATCTCTATCGCGTTCAGCAAATAGTACGGGTTTATATTTTTTTCTTCAAGAATTTTTGAATAAGGGTAAAGTATTTTCTCGAGATTTGCATGTATCTTTTTATATTCGTCTTCCCTTTCTTTTATTATTTCCAAAGCAATCCAAAAAGATCTAGAATTTAAGTAATAATCTTGCCAGTAGAGAATTTTGTCTTTTATTTTTTCACAAAAGTTTTTTAAAGCAACTTCTTCTGGAAATTTTCTGTAGGCTAAACTCTGATTTATTCTCACTTCTCTTTTTGTATCTTTGTTGTAGTTTTTCAAATTCGAAAGAACTAGAGTAGAAGCTAAAATAGCGGGGGCCAATATGGAGTAGAGTATCTTTTCAATTTTTTCTTTCATTTTTTACTTTAAAGTAGTTACAAAAAATTAAATTAAAGAGGAACAAAACAAGAATTTATAAATTTTTCGGTTTTTCAATGCTGTAAGAAATAATCCAAAGCTTCCCTAACAGAACCAACCTCCACGACAGTTATGTTTGCTTCTTCGCTTATGTTTATCCGCTTTGGGATTTGTTCTATTGTACAAAATTCTGCTGGCCCTATTTTTTCACAATGTCTTTTTGTTTCGTAAATAATCTCACGACTTTGAAGTAATGGAACAAGAAAAAGATTTGCCTTATTTTTTTTCGCTGCTTTTGCTTTTGCCAAAATTCCAGAAACGGGACCTATACTGCCATCGTGGTTTACAGTCCCTGTTATCATGACATCTTCACGCAATGTTTTGTTTTGTAATGCTGCTATTGTAGCTACTGTCAATGCCGCCCCCGCCGATTCCCCCCCTATTATGCTTGCGTTTGCGTGAATATTATAGATTATATCATAATGGCTTAAATTTATTCCTGTAATTTCTTTTGCTACTTTTTTCGCAACTCTTATGCTGTGTTGTGTATCTGCCCAGAAAAGTAAGTTATCTATATCTACAAGTGTTCTTCCTTTTCCTTCTTTAGCTTCTACAAAAAGCACTGTTATTACTCCTTCCCCCTTACTATCCACTGCGGGGAGATACATTTTCACAGTATTTTCTCCAACCAGTGGATTAGTAAATAAAATATTGTCTTTTTCTATTTCCTCTGTTACTTCTACTTCTTTTTTAGATTCGTAAAAATTATTTGGGGATTGTAAAAAAATCAACAAGAAAGTTGTAGCTAAAAGAACAAT
>JANXDM010000012.1 GCA_025058615.1 Candidatus Pacearchaeota archaeon
TTCGGGGCATGCTTCCAGAAAAGAACTGATAAATTTTATTAATAGTGTTACGCCTACTCCAAAAAGAATTATAATAAATCATGGTGAACCTTCTAGAGCTTTAGATTTGGCATCTACGGTTCATAAAATGTATAAGATAGAGACAATGGTTCCAAGAAATTTGGATGCTATAAGGATAAAGTGAGCTTAAACTTAAAAATCATTTTTTCTTTCTTTGTTTATGGAAAAAGAACTTTATCATCATTTGTCAGAAGAAGAAAAGCAGAAACTTTTACAACTTTCGGAGATAAGCATACTACTTGATTCTTATGATGATATTTTCTCTGATTTTGATCCAAGACCTTTTTCCCAGCGTGCGCTTTCGGATGACTTCTTGTTGGAGGCGAAAAAAGCTGCAAAAGAAAAAGCGAAAGGTATAATAGAATTAAAATTAATGATTCCTTCGAAAGAAAGAAATCAAGAACTTGAGAGGGTCATCAAAAGAAGGTTAAGGTCGCATTTTAAAGAACATTATGAAAAAGCAAAGAAAGAAGTTAAAAATTTGGTAAAGAAAGGATTTCTTTTTCTTGGTCTTGGGGTTGCTTTGATGATTTTTGCTACTTATCTTTTGACAATAGGAATAGATAGTTTCACATTGAACTTGTTGATTGTTCTTGCGGAGCCTGGGGGGTGGTTCCTCTTTTGGACCGGCTTGGACCAATTTTTTAATGAAATAAAGAGCAAAAAGCCGGAGCTTGAATTCTATGAAAGAATGTCTAAATGTGAGATAACTTTTTTTTCTTATTGATCACAGAAACAGAAAATTTTATAAAGGAATAGTGTTACCATTTTATAGTTTATAAAAATGAAATTAGTAATTGCGGTTGTTTTATCGATTCTTTTGCTTTCTTTGCTAACTTTTGGTTTTCTCAGTACATTGGCTTTGGAAAGGAAAAGTCCAAACGAAAAGATAGAAGAAGAAAAAATATTGGTTTTTGATGATAAGGTTGTTATTAATGTGAAAGGAGCAAAGCTTGTGAGCTATTCTAATACAAACAGTATGGATCCTTTGCTTGACGAAAATGCAAAAGGAATAGAAATCAAACCGTCTGCACCAGAACAGATTAAAGTTGGAGATATAATTTCATACAAGAAAGGGAAAGAAATTATTTCTCATAGAGTCGTAGAAGTAGGAAAAGACGAAAAAGGATGGTTTTGTAAGACGAAAGGGGATAATAATCTTTTTTTGGATGGAAAGATTCGTTTCGAACAAATCGTAGGTGTTCTTGTTATAGTAATTTATTAAAGAAGAAGTAAGAAAAGACCAAAGAAGCATCCAAGGCTAAGGAAGGGCATCGCTGGATAGAATTTACCTTTTTTTGCTAAAAAGAGCAACAAAGTAAGTGCGATGGCTGTCGTTATTATCACAGTTAATGCAGAAGTAAGACCATATTTCAGAAGAACAGTTCCTACAAAAATCATCGGAAAAGCTACATCACCTCCGCCAAGAATTGCAAGATTTATTTTTAATTTCTGCTTTTTCAAGAAATTTTCTTTTTCTTTTTTTGATTTAATCTTTTTGAGGGCTTTTTTTATTTTTTCTAATTTTCTTTTATCCTTTTTGCTCGCATATGGTAAAAAAAATCCAGAAAATATCTTCAAGTAATGTATTTGAAATTTCGCCATGGCTTGCATGTGTTTTGTCTTCCAAACGCTTACCATATCATAGATCGAAATTAAAATGAGTAATATCGAAGAAGCTAAAACATTAAGTATGGGAACAAAAATTACTGCAAGTCCAGGATAAACAAAAAGTTCTGAAATGTTGTGTGCAATCAAATTTCTTTTTTTTACTTTCCAGAAAGTTAAAATAAGAGCTATCGGCAAGGCCAGAATTTCTGCAGGAGAAATTTTTTTACCGAAAAGAGTAAACACACTGTAAGGAGCAAAGAAATTATGGAAAACTAAAGAAAAAGAAATTGCTAAGCATATAAAAATTATAACAGCGAACCACCCTTTTAACAATACTATTATTTTCACTTTTGAAAACAAGAAAAATAGAGCAACAGCCAACAAAATAGCTATTAATATACTAACGACAATACTTATTATATCTATTGTTCTTTTTAATTCTATTGGTTCTGGAACAATTTCTTTTACTACACTTATTTCTGGTTTTTCTATTGTAATATTTTTTTCTATAGCTTCTTTTTCTATTTTTTGCGCTGTTTTTCCAAAATATCTATCGTAAGAACTTATTACGAGTAAACCTATAAGCATCGAGGTTACGAACATTGCGATGATCAAGAAAGTTATTCTTAAGTCATGTTTCATTTTTTAAACAAGAGTTTAATTATATTTTTAAATCTTTTTTAAATCTTGTTGGAAACTTTTATAAAATCTTTTTATTTTTTTTTGTTATGGATCTTACCCCTTATAGAGCCGAGAAAATAAAAGAAAGTGATTATGGAATTTTGGCAAAAAAATTTGGTCTTTCGCTTTTGAATCCAGAAATTCTTGAAAAAATAAAAAAACATACAAAAGAATTGCACTTCATGCTTAGAAGAAAAATTTTTTTTGCCCACCGTGATCTCGAATGGCTCCTCGATGAATATGAAAAAGGAAACAAGTTTTTTCTTTATACTGGGAGAGCTCCGTCCGGAAAAATACATATAGGCCATCTCGTTCCATGGATCTTTTGCAAATGGCTCCAAGAAAAATTTGATGCTGAGCTTTGGTTTCAATTTCCCGACGAAGAAAAATTTCTTTTTAGAAAAGAGTTGAGCTTAAATGAAACAGAAAAATGGACTTACGAAAACATGCTCGATGTCGTTGCTCTAGGTTTTAACCCTAAAAAGACACATTTCTTAATAAACACAAAACACGCTTCTTTACTTTACAAGCATGCTTGTATGGTAGCCAAACACGTAACCTTCAGCACGGTAAGAGCAACTTTCGGTTTCACGAATGATTCAAACATAGGAAGTATTTTTTATACAGCAATGCAGGCAGTCCCCTGTTTTTTACCTAGTATACTCCAGAAAAAAAACATTCCATGCTTTGTTCCTCTTGGCATAGACCAAGACCCTCATTTTAGAATAGCCAGAGACGTTTTACCAAAAATTGGTTTTTATAAACCTGCTTTGATTCATTGCAAACTTGTTCCTGGATTGAAAGGTGTTGGAACAAAAATGTCTGCGAGTGATCCTACTTCTGCTATATATACAACAGACACCCCAGAAGAAGTTAGAGAAAAAATAATGAAACACGCTTTTTCTGGAGGAAAAGAGACGATAGAAAAACACAGAAAGTTGGGCGGCAACCCCGAAATAGATGTTTCTTACCAATGGCTTTACTATTTTTTCGAGACTGACGATAGAAAACTAGAAGAAATTTATTTTTCTTATAAGAAAGGTACAATGCTTACAAAAGAACTCAAGGAATATCTGATAGAAAAAATAAATTCTTTTTTGAAAAAGCACCAAAGGGCAAGAGAAAAAGCAAAAAAAATTCTAGACAAGTTCATTTTCAAGGAATAAATTTTTAAAGACTTTAATCTTTCTTTCCAAAATGTCAGAAAAACACCAAACAAACAAAAGAAAAGAACAATTGATTACAACACTAATAAAAACATCTGTTTTTCTGCCTATTGGCAGAACAGTGATTTTAGACTATTTAGAGCGCATAACTTTCAAGAGTATTGTAGAAAATGCTCGTAGGAGACTAAAAGAAGTACAAAAAAAGAAATTTTATTTTATTAAAGCTCTGCTCCGTTGTGCTTTCAAAAACCTCGAAAGAGGATATATTTCAAAAGAAGTCGGAAAGAAGATAATCGATACGCTTGTTAGAGCGCACTGGACCGAAGGAAAATATGAAATTTCCGCAAGAGAAAAGTTCAAGAACAAGTATGGCTTTGGTCCTCCTTCCTTCCTGGTGCTTTCTCCTACACAAAGATGTAACTTAAGATGTCCTGGATGTTACGCCGCAGCGAAAAGAAACGCTCCTTCTTTATCTTTTTCAATAGTGGAAAGGATAGTAAAAGAGGCACATGACATTCTTGGAAACAGATTTATGGTCATAAGTGGGGGAGAACCTTTCATGTACGAATCCGAAGGGAAAACTTTGTTTGATATATGGGAAAAATATAACGATATGTTCTTCCTCGTTTACACAAATGGAACTTTGATCAACAAAGAAATCGCATCAAAGCTTGCAAAGTTGGGAAATGTAACTCCAGCAATTTCTATGGAAGGATTCGAAGAAGATACAGACAAAAGAAGAGGAAAAGGAATTTTTAAAAAGATTTTGGAAGTAGCATCAAACTTACGAGAAGCAGGAGTTCCTTTTGGAGCTTCTCTTACAGCAACGAGAGAAAACATAAATACTCTTCTTAAAGATGAATTTTATGAATTCTTATTCGAAAAATTGGGGGTAACTTATATATGGCTTTTTCAACTCATGCCAATAGGCAGAGCCAGAATCGTAAAAGAACTTATGCTTACTCCAGAACAAAGGGTAGCCCTTTTCAAAAAATGGGTTTATCTTTTAGAAAAAAAAAGTTATTGCATAGCTGATTTCTGGAATTCAGGGGTTTTGTCTGATGGGTGTATTGCTTACGGAAGAACGGGCGGGTATTTTTATATAGATTGGAATGGGAACATAATGCCTTGTGTTTTTATCCCTTATTACGAAGATAATGTTTTCCAACTTTATAAAGAAGGAAAAACAATTGCAGACGCTTTGTTTTCAGAATTTTTCAAACGAGGAAGAAAGTGGCAAGACGAATATGGTTTTGCTCATCAATCTAATCCAAACAATTGGCTCATGCCGTGCTCAATTCGCGACCATTATGTTAATTTCAAAAAGAATATTTTGACAAAAAAAGCAAAACCAGAAGACAGGGATGCATCCATAGCAATAAAATCAAAAAACTTCGAGAAGTTTCTTGATGCTTTCGATAAAAAACTTGCAGAATTGACCGATTCTATCTGGAAAAGAGAATATCTTGCAAAAGGGCTAACTTCAAAAAATTGAATAACTATGGGTCCGAGGGGATTTTCACTTCTTCTGTTTTGAACCCCCGACACCTGGCTTAAAAGGCCAGTGCTCTACCAAGCTGAGCTACGGACCCTTTCATTATAGAAATTTTTCAATTTAAAAAACTTAACTTTTCAAAAAGAAGTATCTAAACTTTTATTTTTGTTTCTTTTAGATCCTTCGAATGTTGGTTTAACCTACCTTCCAACAAACAATCGTAACAAACATGCACCGATCCGTCTTTTTCTTTCACTATTCCGGTACCTCTACATTTCGCACACTTTTCTTGTTTTTCTTCATTCATGCTTTTTCTATGGTGGAAGTAATTTTTAAGCTTTTTTATTCTACACTATTATTTTTTAAGAAAAAGCGCCCCGACCGAGATTTTCGTTCTCTTTATGGCAAAATCAAAGAGTTCGAACTCGGATCTGAACCGTGACAGGGTTCCGTGTTAACCGTTGCACCATCGGGGCTTGATTCTATTAAGAAAAATGTTTTTTAAAATTTTTTGCTTTTCAAAAAATCATAAGCAGATTTCGCGGCTATTGCCCCTTCGGCGCATGCTGTTATTACTTGTTTTAAAGAATTGTTTGTACAGTCACCTGCGGCGAATACTCCTTCCACACTTGTTTCTTTTTTATCATTTGTTATTATGTAACCCTCATCGTCCATTTTTACCCCAAATTCTCTTGCTATTTCCGTAGACGGGACCTTACCTATCTCTACGAATAATCCATCCACTTCCAAAAGAGAACCAGTATCGAGCAAAATTCCTTCCACAAAATTTTTCCCTTTTATTTCTTCGATTTTTGCCTGTATTATTTCGATCCCTTTCTGTTTTAGCTTTTCGAGTTTTATTTTTTCTACCTTCAATTCGGATGGTTTGTATTTTGTTATCAGATAAACTTTTTTGGCAAATTTACTCAAAAGCAAGGCTGTAGAAATCGCTGCATTTCCGGATCCTACTACCGCAACTCTCTTGTTCGTGAACAAGGGAGCATCGCAAACAGCACAATAACTGATTCCCTTTCCGATGAACTTTTCTTCATCCTTTACTCCTAATTTTTTGCTTTTTCTCCCTAAGGCTAAAATCAGAACCTTAGAAAGATATTTCTTTTTCTTTGTTTTGACTATGAATTCCTTTTCTTTCTTTTTTATCTCAACAACTTCTTCTTTAACTATTTTTACGTTCAAGTTTTCAAGTTGTTTTTTCACTTTTTCTATAAATTCTACACCAGAAATACTTTCAAAGCCAGGATAATTTTCTAAAGTAATTATATAATTAGCTTGGCCCCCTATTTCTTTCGAAATCACGAGAACACCCAAGCCAAGTCTTGCCGCATACAAGGCCGCAGTCAAACCAGCAGGACCTCCACCTATGATTATAACATCGTAAATCATGAAGAAAATAAAAGATAATAGGTTAAAAAATTTAATTTCCTACTTGTAAATCGTTGCAAGGCCTTCTTTTTCGATTCGCTCCATAAATCTTCTTGGAAGCATCTCTAGAAAAACCTTGCTTTTGAATTCTTTCTTCAAAAAAGAAGCTATAGAATTTGCTATATTTAAGTCACCAGAAACCAAAAAATTATAACCGAAGTGCACATCGACACCGAGAGAAGCAAAAAACATACCTATTGCTATTGCTTTTTCTGTTATAGGCATCGGACAAGAAACAAGAAAAGGCATTTCATGAATTTCGTGTTTCGCTACCCTCGAAACTTCCTTGAAAACTTCTGCTATTCTTGCATTGTTAACGCAGCTCCCCATATGAAAAAATCTTTTTCCGTCAAGTAAACCAAATTGTGCAAGCTTGAAAGCCATACAACCCGTGGTAAAAAAAATGTATTCTTTGCTCAACTCTTTATAAACCCTTATCCAATCTTCTTTAACTCGAGGATTTTCACATCCTATAACCGCAATTATTCCTTTTATTTTTCTTTCTTTTATTTTTTCTGCGAGTTTTTTTATCTCGAAGGGTAAATTTTTTTCATGAAACCCAACTACAGCACGCTTTTTTTCTGGTTTTGTCACAAATTCTTTTCTTTTCCTATGTTTGAAGAGAATCCTCGCAGTTCTTATTATTTGCCTCGCAGCTTGTTCTGCGTCTCGTTTATTTTTTATGGGAAAATGCAACGCATTCGGAATCCTACAGATCTCGTTAGTAGTTACTATTTTTGTATGATAGCATTCGGCCAAATCTGCTAGACTAGGCATTATGCATTGGACATCCACGACAAGTACATCTACACAACCAGTTGCTATTACTTGCTCTTGCAACACGACGTTTGCAGCAAGAGGGATTCCATGCCTTGCCAACAAGCTTGCACCTGTACAGCAAACCCCTATGAGATTTATATCTTCGTTATCTTTTCTTTTCACTTCTCGTGTTATAGCTTCCGCGAAAATCTGTTCGTGTCCATGTAAAGCTATATTAACTTTCTCAGGCTTTATTACCCCTAAATTCAACTCACCAATCCTCACACTTGGCTTTCCGAAAATTTTGTCTTCTAGTTCAGTCGCGAGATACAACCCATAATAACCATCAAGAACTCCCATTTTAATACACCAACGCAATACATCTTCATAATCAGCGTTGCATCCAAATGTAGTAAGATGCAAAGCTTCAGAAATTTCTTTGAAGTATTCTGTTTCTTTCTTTGGTAAAAGACCGAGTTTCTTCCATTTTTCATACAAATATACTGGAGCCCTTCTCTTTATGTAGTCTTCTGGGCATTCTTTTTTCAAATAATCCAACATATGAAAAGCATGCCCACAGTGGGCAGCAGCTCCAGCGGCAGCAAACCTCAATAAATTCCGTGCAACCACCAAATCCTGAGAAGCTCCGCACGCGCCTTTTTCACTATTCTTCACGACAATACAGGGTCCCAACAAACAATTTTTGCAGCACTTTCCTTGTAATCCTATGAAACACTGGTTTCCCAATCTTTGTGACAAAAAACCTCTTTTCATAATTTTTTCTATAGTTTTTTGTTTTTAAATTTAGCTTTCAAAAGAGTCCAAACAACAAAAAGAAGCCTATTGCAACAAGAATCAAACCAGCAATTAGGTGAAGAAGCCTTATATTTTTTTCACGCCATCCCTGAATTTGTTCAACAGTTTTGAAACCAAAATAAACAGCTAACGTCACGAAAATCATTGGAGATATGAAAATTGCATTATACAAAATCAAAAAAGGCAAAGCTTTTAAAAAACCAAGAGGATGCAAAAGGCCGGATGCAATAACATAAGGCCCCATAGTGCAAGGAGTCAGAAAAAAAGCAACTAAAATTCCAACAAAAAAAGCTCCGATGGGAGATGTTATTTTTGCTATCAAGTTCTTCATGGAATGACGCCAACTTCTAGGGACTTCAGTTATAAACCCTGTTCCGTATGCAAAAAAATCTTTTATATTTAAAGCTCCCAATATTATTCCAACAATACCAAAAAGTTTGTAAAGAACACCTGAAACAGATTTTATTCTTGTTATTAAATCAAAAAAATTAATTAGAGCAATTCCATATAATAAATACATAAAAAAGATCGCAAAAGCAAACATAAAGCCCGTTTGTAGAACTTTCTTTCTTTCTCTTGGATATCTGGTAAGTATTGCGACCAAAGCAAGAAGCAAAACAGCAAGCTCGCATGGATTGACAGCATCTGCAGCAGCAAGTCCAATCAAAGCGGGAATCGATATCATGTAATTATAAAAAAATTTCCTATTTAAAGATTTACTTTTTTGATTCGAGAATTGCTTTTTTTAGATCTTGTGCCGTATAACCTGCACCTATATAGACTCTACAAGAGATTATAACGCAAGGAATTCCTTCCGGAATTATTTTCATTTTTTGCAATTCCTTAAAATCTTCTTCTATTGCAAGATTATACTTCTTAAAACTGACATTCAATTCTTTTTCTACTTGCCTTATCACTGGAAAAAATTTGTCGCAATGTGGGCATCCTGTCTCATAAATAAAAATATATTTTTCTAGCTGTATACATTTTGGTTCTGGGATAGTCTTTTTGTCTTTTAGAATCAAAATTTCGTTTTTGCATCCGCTCAAAAATAGAATCGCAACTACAAAAAACAACAAAAACAACTTGTGTCTTCTCATAATCTAATAATTTTCACAAAAAAGTTCGAAATAGCTTTTTGGATGCAAACAATTTGGGCATTGGTCGGGAGCCTCGCGCGAAGCAAGAACATAGCCGCAGTTTCTACACTTCCATTTAACTACTTTATCTTTCTTGAAAACTCTTTTGCTTTTAATGTTTTCTAACAATTTTTTGAATCTTGTTTCATGTTGTAGCTCCACTTCTGCTACTTTCTCCAAGAAATTAGTGACATCTTTTTCTGCTTCTTTTTGTGCTACCACCTTTATATCAGGATACATTCTCGACCACTCGTGGTGCTCTCCATTAATTGCCTTGGCCAAAGCTTCTTCCGTGCTCTTCGGTTTTTCGTTTAGAAGTTTCATTATTATTTTTGCATGTTCTAGTTCGTTTTTTGCGCTTTCTTCGAATATTGCTGCTATTTGTTCGAATCCTTCTTTCTTCGCGACGCTTGCAGCGACTAGGTACCTAACAACGGCCTTCGCTTCTCCCGCAAATGCCTCCGAAAGCAACTTTTCGGTTTCGGATCCTTTCTTCACAGGAGTTAGTTCTTTCATTTCTTTACTTTTGTTCACATATGTTTAAAAATTTTTTGTTTACTTCTCTACTACCTCGTCCTCGTGCTTGGAATATTGTAAAACTAACTCTTTTGCTTTTTTTATACTTTCCTCTCTAATTTCGCCTTGAAGCAAAACACTCGGTCCTGGCTTACTTTTTAACTCAAAAATTTTTTCATCTTTGTTTTTCAAAATTTTCAATATTTCATTTTCTTGATGATTTCTACCTACTATTATCTTGAAGTGTTCAAAAAAGAAATGACGGCCTATTCTCAATAACATTATATCACGCGGCATTATCTCATCGGGCTTCTTCCTTTTTAACAAATCCTTCAATTTTTCTGCAAAAATTTTTTCACACAACAAACAGCCACCGGCCGGAGACGGAAAATTGATATTATATTTCTTTGCCAACATAATTTGTTTCTTTCTACTTCTCCCTTGGATGTCAAGAAGTTTTTCTCTATCGACTAAGCCTTCTTCCTCTGGAATTGTTTTTCTCAGAAGTTTTGCGCTCAAAGGCCTCAAAACTTTTTTTTCTAATCCTGCTTCTCTTTCTATTACCATCAACGCCTTGTAATGCTGTGACATTGGTCTTTGACCAAGAACCTCGCCTGTTGCTACGAAATCCCCATCTTTGAGAAACTTCTTGACTTTTTTTAGCATGAATATTTTGCAATCTATGCAAGGATTCATTCCAGCTCCATAGCCAAACTTTGGTCGCGCTACTAATTTAATGTATTGTTTAAAAAACTCTCCTTTAGTGCAATCTATAATTTTTTGTTTCACATGCTTTGACCTACAAAAATCAAAAAAGGAATTTGCTTTGCATGGTGTAGCAAAAGGGAGCAAAAATGTTATCGCGATAACATCAAATTTCTTTTCTTGAGATTGTTCTTTAAGGAGCTGGAGTGCAAGTCTTGAATCAAGTCCACCAGAAAATAAGACATAACATTTAGGCTTTCTCATGATACAAAAAAATTTTTTTGATTTTTATATCTTCCTACCTTCCCGCGGAGAAAATTTATATGCCTCTTCCTTTTTTGAGCGAGGGGAAATTTTTAAAATTAACACTCTTGTTTTTTTTATGAAATACGAGCCAAAAGAGGAGTTGAAAGAAAGAATAAAAAACCTTTTGTGGGAGGAAGCAGAAGCATTTTGGGATTTCTGCAAAAGACCTTTGCCAAATGTAATAAGATGCAACACTTTGAAAATCTCATGCAAAGATTTGAAGAAGAAATTAGAAGAAAAATGGAATGTTCTGCAGCCTTACGAACTTCATCCTGAAATTATGATAATAGAATCAGAGCTAAAATCAGGAGAACTTGGTAAGGCACTTGAACACCAACTCGGCTATTACTATGTCCAAGAGCTTGCAAGCATGCAGGCACCGATAGCTTTGCAACCAAAACCACATGAAAAAGTTTTGGATCTATGTGCTGCCCCGGGAAGCAAGACAACGCAAATTGCTGCTCTCATGAAAAATAAAGGATTGATCATAGCAAACGATATAAAAATTGAAAGAATTCGTGCTTTGAATTCTAACTTGGAAAGATGTGGTTGTACTAATGTTATCATTACAAAAATGCGTGGAAATATCTTATGCAAAAAATTAGCAAAAAAAGAATTTTTTTTTGATAAAATTTTAGTTGATGCTCCCTGTTCTGGAGAAGGGACCATTCGTTTCGATTGTTCTGTTTTGAGAATGTGGAATTTGGATATGATAAAAAGACTTTCTGGACTCCAAAAGAAACTGCTCGCAAGCGCGGTATCTTGCCTCAAAAGTGGGGGGTTTTTAGTTTATTCTACTTGTACTTTCTCTCCGGAAGAAAACGAGGAAGTAGTACAATTTGCTCTCGATAATTTCCCCCTCGAACTTGTTGATTTTGAGCTTCCATTAAAAGCAAGGCCTGGACTTGTTGAATGGCAAGGAAAAAAATTTTCGCCAGAAATGAGAAAATGTAAAAGAATATGGCCACAAGACAACAACACCGAAGGATTTTTCATAGCAAAGTTAATTAAAAAATGAAAATCGAATTTTTGTCAAAAAAACAAAAAAAGGAGATTAAAAAAATGCTTTTAGAAAATTATGGCATTAGAATTGATATGGTTTATAATTTAATCAAAACAGGAAAAAATAAGATAAGGTTTTTTACGGGAGAAATTTCTGAAAAAGAACTAAGGATGTTGAATTCTTTGATAAAAATAGAAAGTATCGGAATCCCTTTTTTGAATCTAGAAAAAGGACCGAGACTTGCATTCGATGCTGCAACCCTTTTTGGAAAGATGGCCACAAAAAATTTTTTAGAACTCAACAAAGAGCAAGCGTTACGATGGATGAGAGGAGAAAGTATTGAGTCAGAAGAAGAAAAAGAAAGATTCCTAATAATAAAATACAAAGGTTACACTTTAGGAACTGGAAAAATTTATAAAAAAAAATTACTAAACTTTGTTCCGAAAGAAAGAAGAACAGATCTAATAGATTCATGATCAAGAAAATTGTTAAGGATTGTACAACTAAAAAATAAACATTCTTATAAAGTTAGCTTTATTTTAGGTTTCATGGAAAAGAAAGAATTGGAAAAGTGGCGCGAAGCAGGAAGAATAACAGCTAAAGTGTTAGATTATGCCAGAAACATAATCGAACCAGGGATGCCTTTGTTGGAGATTATAGAAAAACTTGAGAAGTTTGTTGAAAGAAAAAACTCAAAACTTGCTTTTCCGATAAATTTAAGCATAGATGAAGTTGCTGCTCACTCTACACCTTCTTTTGATGATAAAACCATTGCTAGAGGCCTGATTAAAGTAGACATAGGAATCAACGTGGATGGTTACATAAGCGACGGTGCTTTTTCTTTAGATCTGACACGAGAAGGGAAACACATGAAATTGATAGAAGCAACAGAAAAAGCTCTGGAAGAAGCTATCAACATAATAAAACCAAAAATACCTTTAGAAGAAATAGGAAAAAAAATACAAGAAACGGTTTCTTGTTTTGGATTTTCTCCAATAGTTAATCTATGTGGGCATGAATTGAAAAGATGGAAGTTGCATTCTGGCGTTACAGTACCAAACCACAAAAATGGAGACAAAAGAAAAATAGAGGAAGG
>JANXDM010000013.1 GCA_025058615.1 Candidatus Pacearchaeota archaeon
AAGATTTTCCAAAATCCACGAAACAATTTTTTTTATTTCTTCTATGCTGTCATTATAACCCGGAATTATCAAATTAGTAATTTCCAACCAAATTTTTTTTTTGTGAAGCAACTTTATAGTTTCGAGAACGGGTTCCAACCTTGCTTGGCAAACTTTTTCATAAAAAGAAGCATTCCCTTTTAAATCTATGTTTGCTCCTTTTATATAAGGGCAAAGCTTTTTTAAAGGATCTGGGTTTATGAACCCATTACTAACTATGTTGCACTTAATTCTTTCTTTTTTTGCAATTTTGGCTATGTCAAGCATATACTCATAAAAAACAGTCGGCTCTGTATAAGTGAAAGAAATACTTTTTGCATTACTAATTTTCGCTTGCTTTATTACTTCTTCTGGAGATGCTTCTATATAAGGCACGTCTTCAACATGCGCCTGGCTTATAACATAGTTTTGGCAATGCAAACAGTGAAAATTACAACCAACTGTAGCTATGCTTAATGCTTTTGATCCTGGTAAAAAATGATATAACGGTTTTTTCTCTATAGGGTCTACTGCTATTGAACATGGCTTTCCATATACAAGGGTAAAGAGCTTTCCATTAATGTTCGCTCTAACTCCGCAATTTCCTCTTTCGCCATTTTTTATAACACAAAATCTCGGACAAAGCAAACACTGCACATTGTTGTTTATTTTTCTATAGAATAGGGCTTCTTTCATTTTCTTATGAAGTTTCAGGAATTAGAGCACGAAGATGATACCTTCTCTTTATTTCTTTTGCTTTTTTTATTTTTATCAATAAAAAAACCAAAATTGCTGCAACAAAAACAAGAACAACAAAAACAACAAGAAAATTAATTTCCTTTTTTTCTATACATTTGTTATTCTTACAAATCTTTCCTTCAACACAGCCACAGTCTTTACAGCAATTTTCTGGAGATTCTAATTTTTCGCGATCGCAAACATTGTTCCCGCAATAAGCATCGAAACAATCTTTCAAACAGTTAGCAAGATTTTCGTTTTCTTGACATATTCTATCACCGCAAAAAGAAATTGCTTGACAAATGTTATCCCTACACACCTTTCTTTCTGGACAGCCACAATCTTTGCAACATGTTTCTTGAGTTTCGTTTGCTTCGCATTTTCCATCCCCACAATAAGGCTGGACTATAACACAAACATTTTCTATACATATTCCTTGATTACAACCACAATCTTCGCAACAATTATCTTGTGTTTCCCCTGTTTCACAAATCCCATTCCCGCACGCTGCTCTATTTTCAGGACCAGAACCGCCGCTTGCACCCCCCCTTTCTATTCTAAAAATTCTAGATTCGCTGAAAAATTGGCTGAGAGCATCGGAACAATTAACTTTCCATGTGTAAGTTTTACCAGCTTGGAAACCGCTTATGTTTACTATGGAGTAAGTTCCATTAACACAAGAGATTGTATTAAAATAAAAGTCTGTTATATTAATACTGCAATTCATTTCTGTATTGATAATACTTGTTGCAGTCCAATTAAATAAAATTTCTTCCGTCCCAGGAGAAAAAACATGATTTCGAGAAGGAAAATTCAGAATAATTCTTCCTGAGGGCTGTAAAAAAAAGTAGCGCAACTCGCTCGCACTGCTCAAATTATTATCAGAACAATTTACACTCCAAGTATGCATTCCATAAGTTATTCCAGAGATTAAAAAATTTGTTAGAGTATTATTCAAAACAGAATTATTTGTTTTATTCAGAACGTTGTCCAAAAAAATAGAACAAGAAAGAACATTATCTTCATAATCTATTGCTGTGAAGTTAAAATTAACGTTACTCATATAAAATATGGTGTTGTTTACTGGTAAGTTCAAAATCAGTATCGGAGCAGTATTCATAAATACTGTAAAATATATTTTGGAAGAATTTCCGATCATACCCTCTGTATCGTTACAATAAAAAACCGCAGCGTATTGTCCAGGTAAAAGCGAAATGTTTTTTCTCCACGAATAAGGATCTGACACAACTTCTTCTAAAGTGATATTGACAGAATCGTTCAAATTAACCCAACACGAAGAAACAATTTCATTAGTTAGCACTTCAAAAGTTAAATTTCTACCATAATAAGTTTTGTTCTCTGGACTTTTTGCTGTTATCGCTGGCGGTAAATTCTGATTTATGCAACTTCCATCAAAGCAAAGATAAGAGTAAGTTCCTTCAAGGATAAGCCTTCCATCTTCCTTCCAATCGTTTATGGTAACTAGGTAACGAGGTGCCCCCTCTTTGATACATGTACTAATATTTGCATTTCCCTCTGGCGGAGTTCCTCCGTCTCTACAATTAGGAGCAAATTCTATCAACAAAGCAAGAGTCTTATTTTCGTTGTAAGAATTTCTTACCGCAGCCCCTTGAATGTACTGTACACGTCTAAAGTTACTGCTATACTCTAACCATCTCACCGAACCGTTAGGATAAAAAGAAATGTTGTTCATCAAGTTCCAAACTTTCTGATAATGTGTTGCGTTTTCTGCTTGTGCAGGAACATAAATGAAGTAATTGACATCATCATTAATGCTCCCATGCAAGTCCAACATAACATCAGGAAGCCAAGAAATTCTTTGTTGTTTCAAGGCATAAGTTGTTTGCGACATTCTGCTAACATTGTTTATGTCAGGAGGTAAAGGTTGATTCCATTCCCTATTCAAGTCTTCATCTCTCAAGTTGAAGCGGGGGATACCTAAAAAAGAAGCATCTGGACTTGCAAGATGCACAATTTTAACAATCGTATTTCTCCTTATCTGTGCTGCAAGAGGAGCTTTGCCGAGCAAGTAATTTATCATTCCTTCTATCGCGTAACTTCCTTGGGATTCTCCGGTGGCGTGCTGCCCAGAAACAACAAGAATTTTTTTCTTTGTGCTATCATCATAATTCTTATCTGTTATACTCAACATTGTTATGTTTCTTCCGCCTTCGGTCGTTCCTATTACCAAAGCGTCCACATAAGTATAGTACTTCTTTGCTTCTTCGGTAAGTCTGAATGATCTTCCTAAAGGATAGGGAGGCAGCGCAGCTATCCAAACAGGACATGTAGGAAAACTTACATTGATTATGAAGTAACTATTGTTCCCTTCAACTTCATATAATTTAAACCAATTGGTGGAATTCAATTCTAAAGGATTGAGCCTGTACCATGTTTCGTTATTGTCAAAACTATAAACAGGCCAAATGTTTCTCCACCTATTTCCAAGGCTTCCGTTTATGTTCCAAATGTCTTCGTCAAGTAAATTTGTTATATTTACTACAAAATTTTTGTTTGCACAATTCTCCACCTTAAAATAAAACCACCACTGATAACGCGCTGGTGTAGTGGGATCTAAAGAGAAATTACTCATTCTGATTTGGGCCTTGAAAATGTTATTCCCAATATGAGTCACATTGAACAAATTCCCTTGATCAAAGTTACTTGTTATGACAATATCAACCCCTTCTCCCATTATTAGCTTAGGTGTTTTTCCTATGCTCACTTCGACAATCTCTGAATAAATAACAATTCCTTGATATTCTATGTTTATTTCGAGCGGATATTGGCCAGAAATTCCTTCTGGAATATACATTTTTACTGCAGAAAGATCAAAAACGATAGGATACTCCTCTCCGAGGTATTTCTCTCCAAACCCATGAATCTTCAAAAACTCGGAAACAGAATATTTTCCAGGAACCCCGAAGCAGCGACCAATTCCTTTTATCGGTGTATTAGAAACATAAAAACTCGCATAATATTCTGGAATATTCGCTTTTCCGATCTTGACAAAATCTGAAAAAGTAATTTTTCTTTCGATGCCAAGAAAGTCGAAGGTCACCACCGCTCGTGCTGGTATGCATTCTCCTGTTTTTACAGGAAAAACAAAAACTCCTCGGATTATATTTTCTTGTTCTGCTTTTTCTATAAAAATTGCTCTTCCCACAATTTCTTTTTCCAAAAAACTATAAAACAAAAAAGTAATTACGAACAGGAAAAGCATAAACCCTAGAAATATCTTTTTGTTTGCTTCTTTCTCTTTTTTCATATAATCAAAAAAAAAACAACTTTTTATAAATCTTTTTACAGCCACTAAATTGTTTTTTCTCCAAGAAAATTTAAAAAAATAAAAAAATTTTTATACCTTATTTCCTCCTTTTTCTTATGGCATACACAAGAATAAAATTAGCATCAATAAACATAGAAAAATTGAATCAAATTGTAGGGGCTATAAAAGAAATAGCCACCAGAAGTGGGGTAGTTATAAAAGGACCAATTCCTTTGCCTACAAAAAAATTAAAAATAACTGTGAGAAGAAGCCCATGCGGAAATGGAACCTCTACTTTCGACAGATTCGAAATGCGAATTCACAAAAGACTTATAGAATTGCCAGCACACGAAAATGTTCTCCATAATATAATGAGGCTCCCAATTCCAAAAGAGGTCAATGTCGAAATTGAAATGATAGAATAGGTTTTCACCTTCTCTTTTCGTAAGTGTAAAGAAATAATTTAACTTTCTTGCTTCCTCTTGTAATAATAGCAATCACGTATTCTTCTGGTTCTAGTTTTTTCAAATATCTTCTAATGCTATTTTTGGATTTGTTTTTCCACATGTATGTAAGTCAAGCATTGCAACCTTATCTTCTGGATAGGTATGAATAACATGCTGCTCTGTTTTATTGCAACATACCCTGGCAAGCCTCTTCCCATTCTTTCAAAATATGTTGGAAAAATATGTGTCAACTATATTCAAAGCGGAATTTTTTGCAGCATCTTCCAAATTTTTTTAAGAGATTTTTTACTACTCAAGATATCAACTTTTTTAATTTTATACATATCACAAATTATGTGAATTCCTTTTGAAGAATAACGCTTCATTTTACCTCTTTTTTGAGAAGAAAAAAATTATTTTTAAAAAATTTATGCTTAAAAACAAAAAATCAAGGGAGAACTGTTATTGTCTTTGTTATGCTCTCTCTGTACTTGTAGCCTAAAATTATTTCAATCGGCATAACATAGCTCTCGGTTCCTATTGTTTTTTCGCAAACAACAGTATAACCTTCTTGCGTAGTTCCTTCCAAAGAGCGAACAGTAACGTATGGCGGCTCGCTAGATTGCAAATTGCATAAGAAACCTTCTGCCCTCACTACTATCGCAATTCTGTTCCTTTTTAGCTTTTCGGCAATATCTTCGGCTTCTATTTTATCACAATCTGTAGTTGGTAAATATACTTCTCCTGTTCCTTTATTCTGCACCTTGAAAAGAATATAAAGTTTGTTACCCATTACTTGTTCTTTCAGTTCTGTAATTTGTATCGGCGCTGCAGTATTACTTCCCGTTGTTATTTTGTTTCCTGCAAGAGGAATGGCTGGGCAATCCTTTTTTCCAACACAAATAGTAGTTTGTGTTGTTGTTGCATAACTATAACAAGAAACTATTTTAAAAGTAAGATTGAAAGGATTCGGGAAACGATGTGCTACTTGTGCGGAATCCGCAAAATTCAATACCTCAGAAGACCCTGGTTGAAGCGGGGTTTTTTTTGTTAAAGCTCCGCGATTTGTCAATTTTTTTCTAATATTGAGCAAGTTTTCGCCTATGCCTGTAAGATAAAAGTTAGCTGCACCTGGAGGAATATCATAACCCCCGGAATTTTTTACTTCCACATAAATCGGAAACGCTACCCCATAATTCACTTCTTTGGGAGGAGCATCCGGAACAAAGCTAAGTTGTAGGGCGGTTGTATTAAAAACAGGTCCTTTGGGAGCGCACGCAGGGATCAATGCGCCCAGAAGGAGTACAGAAAAAACAATCAAAAAAATAAATATTTGTTTCTCCATCTTTTTTTATTTAAAATCTTTTTTTATTTTTAAAGCTTTCCAAATTACTCTTCTTTTGTTACTATATTAAAACCAAATTTTTTTTCTATTATAACACCATAATTTAAATTAATCACTAAAGGAAAACTCTGCTCTTGCTTCCCGTAAATCATGCCGGTACATTTTATAGTTTTTTTTTCTTGAAGTTCTATTTCGTGATAAACAGGTTTTCCGGCAACGAAGCATTGCAAAGGAACGTTATACAAACGTATGTAAAATTGTGTAATGTTTTGCCTTGAAAAATCAGGAGAAAATATTTGTCCGGTACCTTGCTTGCTCAATTCAATTGTTAAATCTATTTTATATCCCTCGCTTCTTGGATGTAATGTTTTTGTTATAAAAACTTTCACAAGAGAAGGCTCTTGCGCAACATTTGGTTGTTCCTGTCCTGTTGTTAGCGTTGCTGTGGCTTCAACAAATTCGTTATATTGTAAAGAAACATAAAAACTTGCAGAAAAAGGCCTAATCAAAGGTGGTAGATTATAATAAGCATATTCTCTTTCTTTTGGGAAATAAACCTCCAAAGCTCCCGGAAGAATCTCTTCTCTTTTTTGACCAAAAATGTTTTTCTCTTGTTGTTTCTTTTCTGCAGCCCTCACAACAAAAAGATCACATTCCCCATGACCATGACTAGAAATCCCACCGAAAGTATCTTCCACGTCGTCTCTTATGCATATTTTCCCTGTTCTTTCTTCTGTATCATAATTTTCTATTTTTACTCCAACATAAAAAGTATCCCCTTGATGTATCGTGCTTCCTGGAGTTAAAAATGATGGCCTCGAAATTATCGTGAAGTCAATTCCTCGTTTTGTAGCTTGGGTTGTTTCACATCCTTTTTGTCCAGAAGTAAAAAAAATTAATAAACAAAACAAAACAAAAGTGAAAATTTCTTTTGTTTTCATTTTTAAACAGGTGACCTTAAGACTTGTGTTTTATGTTCAGAAACAACCTCGTAACTTGCTTCAACATAAATTATCGTTTGTGCAGGATTCAAAGGAGCATCAGTAATATACAAAGAACAAGGAATGCTATACTTTTCTTCACTTTTATCATAAAAAGTGACATTTCTTAAAACTTCTACCGGAACATTCAAAATTTCTAAAGAATAGCCGCTAGCCTGAAAATTTTCACATTCAGCAAGAATGTTTTCTGGAAAAGTAATTTTTATTTGTTTTAAAAATTTCAATTCTGTATCTTCGTCAAGCCTTTTCAGAACAACAGAAAAATCATAAGATTTACCTTCCTCATACGGCATATCGCTTTCTGAAACCAAAGCTATGGAATAGGGGGCATTAAAAGGCATTACAGTTTTCGATCGCCCCATGTTTTGTGCATTTGGATTGGAAGTTATATAAATTGGCCACATTGCTTGCAGCACCACCGGCCTCTCTAATTCTACAACTATGTCGTAAGCTTCTACTTGTCTTGCTACGTCTAAGGTTGTGTGGCATCTAAAGCTGGTATGCATTTCTTCACTTCCAAGTGGAAAAACAAATTCGTTCCCCATTGCATATTTACCAAGATTTTTAACTTGTAATTCTTTATCTTTTTTCTTTCCCAAATAACACCTGGGTTTTATTCTTAACTCTGTAAGTTCATAATTTTTAACTTTTAAGGAAACAAGCAAATTTATTTCGTCCCTCAAAGTTCTTTGATCGGAAAATTCTACTTCTATGTTGAGCAACTCTTCATGAGTTTGTCTTTCAGGTTCGTCCCATTGAACGAAAAAAGGACACCTAGGATCAGCATAAAAGCAATGCTTAAATTTTGCAATTTCTCTAAAAAATTTGAGCATTTCTTCTCTTATAGGGGTAGTTGCGTATTTTGCATAAGCTCCAAAAGGACCTGTGGAAGCAACGAATGTCGTCCAAACAACAAAAGCTATTCCCATCCCTATCAAAGCTCCAAGCATTCCACCTTTCATCTGATATGGAATAGGAAAAGAAAAATACAAAAGATTTGCAAGAAAAAAAATTGCAAAACCACCAACAGTAAAAACAAGAAAAAAGAAAAAACTTCCATAAAGGCCAGCGAACCCAACCTTTATGATAGGGTATAAACTCAAAAGAAAAGCTATTACAATTCCCAATATTGCGCCAGCAACGCCAGCAGAAAGAGCGGGCTTTAAAGCTTCTTTTATGCTTACGATTTTTGGTGGGGTTTTGCATGCAGAAGAACCTAATATATACCCTATTATCAAACCAAGAATCATAAGAATACCTAAAATAAAAATCGGGTCCATTCCGAAATAGTATTCCATTTTTTCCTCTTTTTTTAATCGAGTTTTTTTGAATATATAAAACTTTTGAACAAGAAATTTTTAAATAAAAAAATACTTAGACCGAAATGGAATATGCATTTCCACAACAGAGGAAAAGCAAAAAACAACAAAGAAAAAAAAGGGGGGTTAGAATTTACAAAAAAGGCGGTCCTTTGAGGACGAGAAAAAAATGCTGGCTTTTGCAGATATAATAATAACATCGATAGCAATAGTATGGCTTTCCATTGCGTGTTTTACAGATATAAAAAAGAGGGAAGTTCCGGATTGGATCTCTTTTTCTTTAATTGCCATCGCTATGTCGACAAAACTTCTCGCATCTATTTTTACTTCTCATTATAGTTATTTTTTTCATTCACTTGTAGGATTAAGTATCTTTATTTTGCTTGGTTTTGCTTTCTATTATGCACAAATCTTTGGAGGTGGAGACGCAAAAATTTTGATGGCCTTAGGAGCTTGCTTTTCGCCAGCGCCTTTTTTTGTAAAAAATGATTTTCCTTTCCTTCTAAATTTTTTTACGAACATGCTTTTGATTGGTTCTGCTTACGGAATAATTTATTCTTTTTTCCTAGCATTACAAAACAAAAAAAAATTTTGTTTTTATTATAAAAAAATAAAAGAGAAAAAAATCTTCTATTTTGTAATTTCCGGAGTTTCTTTTTTTCTATCCTTTTTTTTGGGAACTTATTTTTTGCTTGTTTCCATTCTTTTTATTTTGTTACCATATCTTCTATCGTTTCTGAGAGCAGCAGAAAAACTAATGATAAAACAAAAATCTTGGAAAGATCTTTCTGAAGGAGACTGGTTGGTAAAAGAAATTAGAATAGGAAAAAAAAAGATAAAGCCAAACGTTCATGGTATAACAAAAGAAGATATAGAACTTATAAGAAAAGCGAAAAAAAAAGTTCTGATAAAAGAAGGTTTGCCTTTTATTCCAGCAATTTTTCTTTCTCTTATTTTGACTATAATTTTCGGAAATTTATTTTTTTTGTTTTTTTGACTAAACCCGTCTTCTTTTTACATGCTTATAAATTTTTTCTGCTTCTTCTTGTTTTTTTGCTTTTTCGTGCTTCAACAATTTTTCTTTTTCTTTTTCAAGCTCTTTGACAATTTTAGATATTGCTGCTTTTCTTATGATCTCGGCGGTTCTCTGCAACTCTTTCTTATCTTCTTGTTTTCTATCCCAAACGATACTTACTTTATCATTTTCATATCTTGGTATTAAATTTACGAAAAAATGTTGAACTCGCTGGCCTGCAAGCTGTCCTTGGGGTATGTAGATACTAAGAGCTTTTGCATTCAAAACTTGAATAAGTACCGGAGCAAGTGATTGAATAAAATGAAACAACTTTGCAAGCAGTTCCGGCTTAATATCTTGAATAAACTGAACGTGCTGTTTTGGCATAACAAGAGCATGCCCTTTGCTTGCAGGAGCAATGTCAAGGATGCATAAAAGTTCTTTATCCTCAAAAATTTTAACAGTTTCGATTTCGCCTTTTATAATTTTGCAAAAAATACATTCTTTGGTTAACTTTTGTGCTTTTTGTAATTGTCCGATAAATGCCTCAAGCTCTTCTGCACTTGCTTCTTGTATTTCTTTCTTCAAATCACCAACCTCCTCTTGAGGTAGTTTCTCCAACTGCTCTAATATTTGTTTTCTGACATGTTCTGCTTGTTCTTGTGATAGCATGATCTTAGAAAGAAGCGATATTTTAAATACCTATCTAAAATTAACCAACTGCTCTCCTAAAATCTATCACTTCTACAGAATCCACGTGTTTAATTTTTCGAAGTTTTTCTTCTAATTGGTATTGATCAATTTCTTCTGGCCATGCTATTGTCAAAATCAAAGCCTTCAAACCGAAGGCAATTTCCTCTTTTTCTACTTTATGAAGCCTTGCTTTGCCGAATTTTTCTATTATACCTCTTACTTCTTCTTCTAATTTTTCAAGATCTGCTTCCAAATTATCTGGAAGAATTTTTATTTTTAAAGCAGCCATTGCCATTTTAAGGCCCTTCGAAATTGCACCCACATTTATATTTTACACTAAGTTTCCTACATTTTCCACATCTCGCTATTTGCCTTTTGCAGCTGGGACAAGTGAATATCACACTACCTTCTTGTAATTCAGCTTCACAACTCACACACTTCATTTTTCCAAGATAAACTCGCATTTTTCTTTTTCTGCTCTTTTCTTTATTTCTTCCAGCAAAAATTCAATTTTTTTAGCAGCGCTTTTATAATCTGAGTTTTCTACACTTAGAATAAAAAAAGGCGCTCCGGCATAAATAATTTTTCCATCTATATCCAAAACTTTTTTGATTCTCTCTATTCCGTTAGGTTCGAAACATCGAAGACCAAATTTTGCTTTCAAAGAAACTTTCTTTGTTTTAATTTTTTCCTTCAATTTCTTGACAAATTCTTTGGCTTCTTCCTCTTCTAGACCTAATTCTTTCAACATCCTTAAAACATTAACTTCTCTTTTAAAAATCTCTTTGAAAAATTCTAAGACTCCTATTTCTTTGATTCCGTTTGCAACTTTCTCTCTTTTATCTTTATCTTTTATTACCAACTCCAAAATAATCGAAAGTTCTTTTTCTTTTTTTTCCAATTCCAACACATTCTTTCTTTCTTGTGGCGTTACTCTCCTCAAAGAAAGATCTATGTGCTTTTTTGCCTTATCGACTCTAAGAACCTTTACAACAATCTTTTGTCCTATGTTTACATAATCGCGAATGTTTCTTATTCTTCCGGGAGCAATTTCAGAAAAAACTATAACTCCTTCATGTGGATAATCTTTCAGTCTAACAAAAACACTAGTCCCGACTATTTTTTCTACTGTAGCGAGAACTACTTCGTTTGGTTCTGGAAATTCTTTTTCCATTTTATTTCAAAACTTCCAACACTTTTGCCCTTATTTTTGCTTTTCCTCCTGTAGGTTTTGTTAATTGTGTTTTACATTTCAAACATCTTACTCTCGTCACAGCCTTTCCAAATATAATCTGCTCGTTTTCGCACTTGGGGCATTTCACGCGAACGAATTTACTCTTTGTTATTTTTATTTCTTTTTGCATCATAAAACTTCAAATGAAAAGGATTTTTAAATCTTGTCTAAATTTTTATCTTGATTTCTCCTATTTGCAATGCTTTTTCCAATAAGCTTTTGAATTCTTCTTTCTTTTTTTTTGGAATCAATGCTCCCGCTGCATTTTTGTGACCGCCACACTCTCCTCCAACCAATTGAACAACAGAATTCAAAAGGCTGTAAAGATTTACTGAATTAACGTTCTTACCACAGATTCTCATAGAAATTTTTGCTTTTTCTTCTCTATCAGCAATTCCAACTAGAATCGTTCCATCTGGATAAACAAAAGAATTTGCAATTATACTCATGACGCTTCCTATTATCGTATCTTTTATTTTGTTTTCTGCATCTATAATAATGTAATTGTTGCCTTCCCTTTTCTTTGCAAAAGCAACAAAATTAAGACCATCAATTAAATGATGCTTATATTCGGAATATACCCTTTCTACTTTTTCTCTTGCATCTTTAGAATTAAACAAAAAAGCCAAAGCAATGGAGCCATGACCAAGTCTTCCACAGGCGTTTATCATAGCACTCAGTTCACGAGCATCATAAAGTCTTCCAAAAATTTTTATTAGATAGACGTTTCCTATTAGCTCTTCTGTTTTTAGATTTATCTTCAAAGTCAATGCTGTTATCAACTTTGAAAGTTCTTCTTTACTCAAATCCAATAAAGTCCTGTAGCTTTTCCTACTTTTGTCTCTTACCTCTATTTCCAATTCCTCCAAGAAAGCAAGCGCTCCCTCTGAAGTCCCTGTCACACCCGGGATAAAAACATTTGAACCAAATTCTAAAGCTTTATGAATTGCCCTAGTGCTCGGAAAAATTTTAATACCTTT
>JANXDM010000014.1 GCA_025058615.1 Candidatus Pacearchaeota archaeon
AAAACTCGCAAACCAACTTTCTTTTGGTATCCCTCTCAGAACCGCTTTGCGAATTTTTGCAAAAGAAACAAAAAACGTTATAATTTCCAGAACAGTAGAATTGATAATTCAGGCCGAACTATCTGGAGGAGAGATATCTTCTAGCTTGGAAGCCGCATCTAAAAACGTGGCAGAAATAGAAAAGATAAAAAGAGAAAGAAGAACTCAAGTCTATGGAATGATTCTCCAAGGATACATCATATTTTTAATTTTCATTGCAATAATGCTTTTTCTGCAACTAAAATTTTTTCCATTGATAGAAAAATCATTGCAGCAGGCTCCATCAAACGCTTTCGAAATAATCAAAAAAACTTTTTTTTATCTTTTGATGATACAAGCCTTTTTTGCAGGACTTGTGATAGGTAAATTAAGCGAAGGTTCTATAAAATATGGAATAAAACATTCTGTTATTTTGTTGACAATTTCTTATTTGCTTTTTTCTCTTTCAAAAGTTATAACTTAGAAAAAATTTAAAAGTTATTTTTTATTTTTTTCAGAATGAAAGAAACAACGGTGTGGGTAGAAAAATATAGGCCGCAAGAATTCGAAGAAGTAGTCGGACAACAAAACATTGTAAAGAGAATAAAAGCTTTCGTACAAGAAAAAGAGATGCCGCACTTGTTGTTTGCAGGTCCTGCAGGAAGTGGAAAAACAACCCTCGCCCTGATCATAGCAAGAAAGCTTTTCAAGGAAAGATGGCACGAAAATTTTCTCGAATTGAATGCCTCAGATGAAAGAGGAATAGACGTAATAAGACAAAAAGTAAAGAATTTCGCAAGGACAAAAGCATTCGCAGGACCTTTCAAAATAGTTTTTTTAGACGAAGCAGATGCTTTGACAAGAGACGCACAACAAGCTTTGCGAAGAATGATGGAACAATACACTGCTTCTTGTCGTTTTATTCTTTCATGCAATTATAGTAGTAAAATCATAGAACCTATACAAAGCAGATGTGCAATCTTCAGATTCAAAGCGTTAACAGAAAAAGAAATAGAGAAAGCATTAAGCAATATAGCAAAAGAGGAAAAATTAAAAATAACGCAAAAAGCGATGGAGGCAATTTCAAAAATCAGCAGAGGAGACTTAAGAAAAGCAATAAACATTTTACAAGCATGCGCTTCTATAAGTAAAAATATAGACGAAAAAACAATCTACGAAATTGTTGAAGAAGTAAGGCCGGAAGAAGTAAAGAAAATGTTGAGTCTGGCATTAGAAGGAAAGTTTTCTGAAGCAAGAAATATTTTGATGGATATGCTTCTGAAACAAGGTCTTTCTGGTCTCGACATAATAAAAGCAATCCAAAGAGAAATATGGAATTTGAACTTGAGCGAAGAATCAAAAATCAATCTCGTAGAAAGATGCGCCGAGATAGAATTCCGGCTTGTCGAAGGTGGCGATCAGTTCATTCAATTAGAAGCTTTACTCGCCAGCTTCATAGGTAAAAAATAAAATGGTAAAAATAAAGCTTGCAGGAAACCCTCTGGGGCTTTTGGGAATGCTTGGATTTTTAGGACTCTTAGGTATCTTAGATTCTAGACTGTACTGGTTGTATTTGCTTTACTTGCTTTATTTTCTCTACTTTTTGCCAAAAAAAAGAAAAAAATGAAAATTTCAGAACAGTTGTGGCCAAGAATTGTCGTGTTGATAACATCAACAAACAAAGAAGGAAAAGAGAATGTAATGACTGTTAGCTTTGTAATGCCTATAAGTTTCTTACCAAAATATGTTGGTTTGGCAATAGCTCCTTCTAGAGTGACTCTTAAAAACATAAAAGAAACGAAAGAATTTTGTCTGAACATCTGTAGCGAAGAAATGCTCGAAGCAGCAAAAATATGTGGATCTGTGTCGGGAAACGAAAAGGACAAATTTATTGCTGCAGGGTTAACAAAAGAAAAAGCCTCGAAAATAAAGTGTCCGATTATAAAAGAATCTCCGATTAGTTTTGAATGTAAAGTGGAGTTAATAAAAAAATTTGGAGACCACTATCTTGTAATTGGAAAAGTGCTTCGGGAGGTTATAAGAAAAGATTCTTTCAGACCACTATTGCATAAAACACGAGAAATTTTTCCAAGCCTAAAATAAAATGTTTTGGACGGAAAAATACAGACCCAAACAATTAAAAGAAATAGTTAACCAAGAAGAGGCTAAAAACGAGTTATTGAAATTTGTAAAAAATTTTAAAAAGCAAAAAAAGAAAGCTGTTTTGCTTTTCGGACCAAGCGGAACAGGAAAAACAGCGATTGTTTATGCCCTGGCCAATGATTTAGGATTAGAAGTCATAGAGTTAAATGCTTCTCATTTTAGAAACAAACAACAAATCCAAGAAATCTTCGGAAAAACAATACACCAAAAAAGTCTCTTTGCAAAAGGAAAAATAATTTTCATAGACGAACTTGAGGGAATCACAGGACAAGAAGATAGGGGTGGATTGCAAGCAATTTCGGACTTGATAGAAAAAACAAATTATCCAGTAATACTTGCTTGCCAAGATCCGGCAGAAGAAAAATTTCGCTCTTTGCTCAAAAAAGTAGAAAAAATAGAGATGAAACCCATCGACGAATATTCGATAACAAAGCTTCTCGCAAGAATAGCAAACTGTGAAAAGTTAAAAATTCCTCCGGAGACATTAAAAAAAATTGCAGAAGAAAGTAAAGGAGACGCAAGAGCAGCAATAATCGATTTACAAGTCTTCTCTATTACAAAAATCCTTGAAATAGGTCAAAGAGAAAAAGAAGAAAAAATTTGTGAGGCTTTGAAAAAAGTATTCACAAGCTTCGAAGCAAGAAATGCTTTTGATTCTGTAGAACTTGACATAGAAAAAATTTTTTTGTGGATAGATGAGAACTTGCCTTTCGTTTATAGAGGAGACGAGTTAACAAAAGCTTATGAGATTCTAGCACTTGCTGATCTCTACAAAGCACGTATAACAAGAAGACAACATTGGCACTTTTTGTCTTACGTGTATGATCTCCTTAGCGAAGGAATCGCATTTTCCAAGAAAAAAGAAAAGAAAGTTTTTTTTTGCAAAGAGCCTACTCGATTGCTAAAAATTTGGATTGCCAACCAAAAATTGGAAAAGAAAAAAGGAATAGCACAAAAATTAGCAAAAAAAACACACACGAGTATAAAAGAAGCGCTGAAGGAAGTATGTTTGTTCAAAAAAGCATGCATCGACAAAAACTTCAGAGATGCCTTTGTGAAAGAGCTCGATCTTACAGAAGATCAAAAGAATTGGCTTTGCGAATAAAATGAAAGACGGTTTCATAATACTCGATAAACCCGCTTGTCTAACTAGTTTCGAATGTTGTGAGAAAATAAAACAAATTCTAGATGCGAAAAAAGCAGGACACGCCGGAACGTTGGACATGAATGCTACTGGAATCTTAATTGTTGGGATAAACAAAGCATGCAAGCTAATGCCTTTGTTGGAAAGACTAGATAAGACATACGAAGGAACGGCACACCTACACAAAGAAGTTCCATTAGAAAAGCTAAGAGAACTCGTAAAAAATTTCGTAGGAAAAATAAAACAAATTCCACCGAGAAGATCGAGGGTCGCAAGAAAGGAAAGAGAACGTTTTGTTTATAGATTCGAAATTCTGAAAAAGAAAAATAAAAAAGTTTTCTTTCTTGTTTCGTGCGAAGCAGGAACTTATATAAGGAAATTGATCCACGATTTTGGCAAACTTTTCGGTGGTGCACACATGACTTCGCTGCGAAGAATAAAACAGGGACCTTTTTTGGAGAAAGAAGCCATAAAGCTCGAAGACGTAAGCGAAGAAAGAATACTTAGCTGTGAAGAAATAATAAAAAGATTGAAATTGCCGAAAATAATAGTCGACAAAAAGAGCTTAGAAAAATTAAAAAAAGGACAATTTCTTTTCCAAAAAGAGTTCAGAAAATATGGAAACTTTCAAGCAAACCAACTTCTTCCATGCTTTTACAATAAAAAAGTTGTTGCTCTCGTAAGACCTTTATTCGGATCGAAAGAAATTAAAAAAATTAAAGATTATGTAATCAGGCCAGATAGAATATTGTAAAAATGCGAGAATTCATTTACTTTTCTAGTACTGCTCCAACAACAGGAAACTTCTCCACAAATTTGAAAGAAGCAGGAAGAATAGACATAGCATGCCATTTTTTAATTAATGCTTTTTTTGTATCTCATGCAATAAGACCTGATGTAAAAGTACATTTGATATTTTACGGAAAGCCGGATCCGCCAAAACACCTAGAAATAAGTATAAACGAAAAAAACAAAAAATTTTTCTCAAAAAAAGATGTATCTGGTTTCATAAGAAGAATGCTTTACAAATATAAAAAAGGTTGCAAAAATGAGGTATTTGATTCTTGCTTTATCGAAAAGAAATCTTTTTTGGAAGTTATCGAAGAATTGAGAAAACAAGGAAAACAAATATACTTGCTCGATCCAAAAGGGGAAAATATAAAACAAACAAAACTAGAAAAAGATTGTGTTTTCATTTTTGGAGATCATGAAGGACTTCCGCCAAAAGAAATCAAAAAAATAAAAAAAATAGCAAAAAAAATTTCTTTGGGAAAAATAACTTATTTTGCTTCCCAAGCACTAACAATATTGCAATACGAATTAGATTCTAGGTTTTGAGTTTTTGTAATCTATACATGCCTTAAGAAAGCCGTAAAACAAAGGAGCAGGATTTTCGAAAGTGCTCTTAAACTCTGGATGGGCTTGAGTTGCAACAAAAAAAGGATGTTCTTCTCTAGGCAATTCTATAAACTCAATTAGTTCTGTCCCGTCAGCGCGCACATGAATTCCAGAAAAAACAAGACCATTCTCTTTTAAGATATTATGGTAGAGAGGATTAACTTCATATCTATGTCTATGTCTTTCTGTCACATAAAAAAAATTTCCTTCCTTTTTTAGTTTTCCAAAAAAATCGTAAAGCTCAAAAACGATTGTATTTTCTTTTATCTTTGCTGGATAACTTCCCAAGCGCATCGTTGCACCATATTGGTTTTTTTCCAATAATTCTTTTTGGTAAGGAAGCAGATCTATGACAGGGTGTTTTGTGTTTGGATCTATTTCTGTGCTATCCGCTTCGAGACCACAAACATTTCTTGCAAATTCTACAACAGCAAGCTGAAGCCCAAAACACAAACCTAAGAAAGGAATTTTGTTTTTTCTTGCATATTCTATTGCATTTATTTTTCCTTTCGTTCCAGCAATTCCAAAGCCGCCAGGGATTATTATTCCATGATAGTGACTTAACTGCGAAACACTTTCTCTTTTTTCTAAATTTTTGGAGTCTATCCAAAAAATATTTGGTTTTACTTTCAAGTGTGCAGAGGCATGCAAGATACTTTCTCTCACTGAAACATAGGAGTCCTGTAATTGATACCCTCCTATATCTAGATATTTACCTACTATTGCAACATTTACTTCTTCCTTCGCGTTTTCCATATTTTCCACGAGATTTTTCCATAAACTCCAATTAGGTTGTTGCTTCGGCTCTAGTTGAAGTTCTTCTAAAATTTTTTTTCCCAGGCCTTCTTTCTCGAAATTTAAGGGAATAGAGTATATATTTAAAACATCTGGGGCAGAAATTATTTTCTCTTTAGGAATATTTAGAAATTGTTCTATTTTTTTCTTTCTAACTTCATCAAGGGCTTCATGGCTTCTACAAAGTACAAAATCAGGAAAGATCCCGTGTTCGAGAAGCATTCTTATGGAGTGTTGCGTAGGTTTTGTTTTCGGCTCTTTTATGTTGAGAGGAACTGGTAAATAACTAACAAGCACATAGATAACATTTTTTCCTCCGAGTTCTCTTTCCAATGCTTTTGCTGCAAGTAAAAAAGGAATGTTTTCATAATCTCCTACAGTTCCCCCGATTTCTATTACCGCTATTTCAAAGGAATTAGAAACTTCAACTATCCTTGATTTTATCTCTTCTATTACATGTGGTATAAACTGCACAGTCTTTCCAAGAAAAAAACCAGCTCTTTCTTTTTCTATCAAAGATTTATAAATTTGTCCGGTTGTTATGTTGTTAGATTTCGGAATATTTTCTCCGAGAAATCTTTCGTAAATTCCTAAATCTTGGTCTGTTTCTCCACCATTCTCTGTTACCCAAACTTCACCATGTTCTGTCGGTCTTAATGTGCCAGCATCATAATTGATGTAAGGGTCTATTTTTATTGCTGTAACATTGAAACCATACTCTTTAAGAATTTTTGCAATAGCAGCAACACTTGTTCCTTTTCCGACACCGCTCAGAACACCTCCAACAACAAAAATATATTTTGTCATTTCCACAAAACTAAAATTTAAGAAAAAAAGTATTTAAAAAAATTGTTATGTCAAAAAAGTTATATTTATAAAGATAAAGATTCGTTTGTATTCACAAAAATGGAATACGAAGGTAGATGTATGAAATGCAAAACAAAAAGAAAAATCAAAGATCCAGAGGCAACTGAAGTAAAAAAAGGGGTGTGGGCGATCAAGGGAAAGTGTGAGAAATGTGGCACAACAATTTTCAAAATAATCGGAAAAGAAAAGCCAAAATTGTAAAGCAGAACCAACTTCAACAATAAAAAATTTAAAGCAGAAATACGTTGAAGAACAGAAAAAAAACAGTAAAAGAAATGTCGAACAAGAAACGCGGCTTTGATGCAGAACGCGAACTTTTGCACCTGCTTTCTTTGAAAGGGTTTGCTGTTGCTAGAATAGCCGGAAGCGGGATGATGAAAGAAACTTCTTGCGACTTGTTGGCCGGAAACGGAAAAGAAAAATATGCAATAGAAGTAAAAATCTCCTCAAAAGAAAAAAAATACATCGAAAAAAAACAAATAGAAAATCTGAGAGAATTCTCAAAAAAATTCGGCGCGATTCCTTTAATAGCAATCAAATTTTTGAGAAAAGGTTGGTTTTTCCTAAGGCCAGAACAATTGAAAAAAACAAAGAAAGGGTTCGTTGCTCTTCTTGAAGAAGGAAAAAAAGAAACTATTATATAGTAGTAAAATTTTTAAAATAGAAAATCCTTAAATAAAATATGAAAAAACTTGCATACTTATTGCTTATTTTGTCGTGTTTGTGTAGCCCTTTCTATAACAAAAAGAAGTTTTCCGAATATTTTGTCCCAGAAAAAGTATTGGAATGCTATCAACAAACCATCAACCCTGAGGCAAATTTTCCGCTTGGCCATTACATAGATTCTATTTACCTCGACAAAGAAAAACTTAAAAAATTCGAAGAAAAACTTGAAGAAAAGGGCTATACAAAAAAAGAAATAGAAAAATTCACAAAGATTTTTTTAACGCGCGATAACATAATTTACAATGAGAAAATAACAAGCAACAAAGATCTGAAAGAAAGAGTAACGATGCATGAAAGAGCTCATTCTTTAGTAGCTCGTTTAGGTAAAAAAGAAAAAGAAATCCTCCAAAAAACATGGAGAAATTTGTTAGAGAGAGGTGTCTTCAGTAATTTATGTATTTACAATCCCTGTGCATGGCACATAATAACCAATCGGGAAGAATTCATACCTTACATAATAGACGGAACATTTCTATCTCTCGAAGATACTCTACGAATAAATTATCCTGACGCCTACAAGATATATGAAAGAATAAAAAAAGAAGTGAAAGAAAACAAATAATTTTTAAAATTTCTCTTATTTTAGAAATCTAGGGGCCATAGTTTCAACGGATAAAACGACCGGCTCCAGACCGGTAGTTGGGGGTTCGAATCCCTCTGGCCCCATAAGAACTATCGTGTAGATACCTCGTAAGGATAAACAACAACGCTACAAGCATTTGCATCTGGTTTTTTCCCTGGATAATTTTCCCATTTGTCTTTGCACTTAATATAATAAGGTTTGAGTTGCCAAGGTGCAGCATGTAAGAACTTGTCTGTAGACATCATCGAAGTACCATCGCTAAAATTGTAATTACAATTTCTATCAGAATAAACACATTCTGCCTCTTCGTTTGTTTCTATGATAAGAACATCTGTGACAGAAGTATCACGATAAATTCTTATTACTGCCGGAGAATCAGGATCCAACAAAACATAG
Source organism: Candidatus Pacearchaeota archaeon (assembly GCA_025058615.1). Taxonomy (GTDB): domain Archaea; phylum Nanobdellota; class Nanobdellia; order Pacearchaeales; family UBA284; genus JANXDM01. Next base: position 8,091 of record JANXDM010000014.1, read on the forward strand.
AAGTCTATTTTCGACATAGCCTCTATATTCCAAAAGTCTCTGCATTTTACACACAGCATATGCTTAAAGCCCTGCGGCGTTGCATTCAAAGTCTCGTTGTGCTTTATTTTGTGTAATGTTCCTCGCTCAAAACCAATCGGCCACATGTTCTCAAATCTTGGTTGTTCTTTTGTACATATGGGAGTAGCATTCTGACGATATTCAAAAATCCTGTACCTGCACTCAGTCAATCTCGTTCCCGAGCTTACTTCGATTTCTGGTTGTCTCTCGTAAGTTCTCTCGTTTGCCTCTGGTTTTGTTATATTTATCTCATAAGGTGGGGCTGTCATCAAAACATAATCAAGTATTGCATCTTCTGGCATCACATTATTCTTAATGTCGCTACATCTGATTACCAGTCTGTACATTTTTGTTTCATTGAATTCTGTTCCTGTATAGTTTATAACTTCATAGCCTCTCGACATGTTCAAACGCAAGAAGCATCTCGAACACGTTTCATTTCTGTCTATGCATCTAGCATCATAACAGCCTCCATCTACAACGCTTGAGTTTTCATTATTATATCTACCAAAAATGATCATTTTAGTATAGTTTATTGTGAAATTGGTGCTTTTATCAGAAAACTTGCAAGAGCCTTTTTCATCTAGCCAAAAGCTAGCATTGACAAATGCAAGATCTCCCCTAACGAAAGATGTGGGAGCAGGATCTATGTGAACTATCTCTGGAGGTAATTGATCTGGTTTTCTTCCAAGTTTAAACTTTATTATGTTTCTGTCATATGCTTGTGCTGGTTCTACTCCGCAAGCGTTTTTACATTTTACAAAAATCTTGTTCTCTATGTGGGGATCTCTAGCTAAATCTCCTGGAATTATCACATAAGCATATTGAAATCCAGCGCTTCCGTCAGGCAAAACAGGGAAGTAATAATTTTCAAAGTCGTGCATTTCTGAGAAAGAAGCATTGACTTTGTTCAAAATGTAGCGGCATTGGGCTGGCTGATCCGTGCTTAAATTTATTAGTATCATGTTTGTGTTGTAAGGAATCGGGTTTGATTCGTTTAAATTGATATTGATATTTTTTCCCTCTGAAGTGTTTTGAGATTCGTTTCCTATGAGCTCATCGCCTACGTACCAAGAAACATTAACGAATTTGAACAAAGGCAAACCAAATTCTTCGCATTTTCCAGGAATGCAATTGTATTGGTCTCCTTTTGCGGTTGGGACTGGTATACAATTTCCAAGAATTAGGCATCTTTCGCGAGTGCATATTCTGTAAGGATCTTCATTACATTTCCTGCATACTTCTGTTCCAACTCCCTTCAAAGGAACTTCTGCACTACAATGACCCATCTCGTTGTCTAAATTTCGATGTTTAAATAATGTCTCTAACCCTTCTGATAACCCCGCCCCAATATTAGCAGTTATGAAAGGTAAAGGAACCCACTTCCACTCCTTATCCCTTAACATCCCTGCAATCAAACCAAGTCCAAAACCCAAACCTGCTCCCCACAAATTATCAAAAGCAAGATCACTAGCCATCACCATTCCAGATAAACAAGATAGCATATTAAAAACTACTTCGGATGTAGTCATAACATGGAAAGTTGACTTGGCTCTTTCTAAATTTTGTTGTGCTTTATCCAAGTTTTTTTGTGCTGTTCTAACAACTTCTAAGCATCTTTCTAGTTTTTCTATTATCGTTTTATTTGGTTGTGGTTTTTCCTTTTCTCCTCTTAAAATTGATTCAAGATCTCCCGCAAGTTCGGCCAAGTCCATTTCAATATGTAAAATTTCGTTTTTTATGCCATCGATTTTTTTTCCTGCATCTTCTGGCGTGATTGTATTTATTTCTTTCTTTAACTGCTCTATCGCGGTAACTCTCTCACTTAAATTATTCGCTATTCTACTCGCCAAACTTCCAATTTCATCATTATTATTTATTATTTTATCTATGCCCTCGTAACACTTTTCCTTTTTATTTGACTTTTTCTTTTTATTTGCACCTTCTTCCTGATCTTCGCCCAACAATTCAGTTTGGATATTTTTTCCACTATTGTTAAGTTCTTTTTTTGCATCATTTAAGAATCTCTCTTCGCTTTCTTTGCCCCAGAGCCAATAACGGCCAAAACAAGATTCAAGTCTTCCAAGCCTACCCGGCTTCTTAACAGCTTCCCTAAGCGGTTCTTTCGGCTTGCAACAAATATCATCCTGATTAGTAGCACTGCCTACTACCTCCTGAATGTTTCGGTAAATAACCAAAGGCTTTGCACATTTTTCTTCAATTTCTCCCTTTTTTACTAAAGTCCCCCCTATCTCATTACAAGTCGGTAGGTTTGTTCCTGCTCTTTCTCCTGTTGTTCCTTGTGGTACTTTAGAGACTTGTCGCTCTGTTCCACCTCCTTGCTTCTCTCCTGTTCCAGAACCTTGCTGTTGGTTTGATCCCGCGCCAGCATCACTCCTAGCATAAGAAAGTGAAAAATTAGCCAAAAAGATAAGGAGCAAAATAGACAAAACCATGATTATTTTTTTGACTTTTGTTTTCATTTTATCCTTTTTCTTCTTTATTTTCTTCACCCGTAATTTTCTTTTTTATTTCTTTTGTCGCTTCTTCGATCACTATATTTTCTACTTTGTCTCCAAAAACGCTCCATGCTTTTTCTATCATTTTCCCGCTTGTTATCCAAGGAAGACTATAAATTCCATAAGCACTAATCCTATCTACAACACATTTCAAGAAATTATTATTTTCTGGAAGAAGACACGCTGGACTTTTTTTGTTTAACAGCATACACTCAATAGTAGTAGTAATAATACATTCTGTAATGGTGAATTTTATTCTTTCGCTAACAGCAAGGCCAGGCCAGAACCACATGAACGTTCCAACCTTTGTAAATACGTTTGCTCCATTAAATGTACAATCCCCTTGACTATAGCATTCTGCTCTCGTGCATAAATTCCAAATAGCATCTCCTCCTCCCCCGCATTCTAAGCATTTGCTAGCAGCCATTCCAGGAGGATAAATAGGATCGCAAGAACCTACAGGAGTTCCAATTTCAAAATAACTAGACAGATCTTCGTGAAAATAACAATCTCCAAGAGCCTCGCACTTTTGTTTGGTACAATAATCTCCTAACAAATTGGAAAGCATCTTTCCAGAAGGGAAGAGCCCAACTCCTGGTCCAAAGAAATCTCCTATGGAATCTCCTAATTCTGCCCAAGATCCCCCTCCGGGATCGCCGCACTTGCTGCAATTTTGCCACCTATTCTCTTTTACACTTGTATGGAATTTTCCAACTACGGTTCCATTTCCAAAAGGAACACAAAGTTTTTGTC
>JANXDM010000015.1 GCA_025058615.1 Candidatus Pacearchaeota archaeon
TACAAACTCATAAATGTTCCACCGACTGATTCTAGTGTCCTTGTTAAAGCAAGAACAATAGCAAGGAACCAAGGCCTTCAGTATGTCTATACAGGAAACGTTAATTACGAAGAAGGTTCCACAACTTTTTGTCCTTCTTGTGGAAAAGCAGTAATAAGGAGAAGTGGTTTTTATATTGTTAAAAACGAGTTGAAAAGAGGAAAATGTTCATGTGGAGAGAAAATACCTGGTGTTTGGAGATAAAATGGAAATAATAAAAGTGAAAGAGCAGACTCCTTTCGAAATATGTTAAGTTAAGAATTGGAAAAGTGGAAAGCAAGCTAAAACATTTAGTTAAGAAAGAACTCTTGTTTTTCCTTTGCATTGCTGAAATACCCTCTTTCTTTGGAAAGAATTTTCGAGATAGATACGAGCTTGGAAGATTCTTTTAATTTGATTGTGGAAAATCAGAAAATGCTAGGGAATAAGAATTTTGAAAAAATTTAAAAATTTATTTTTCTTTTTCTAGAAATGAAAAAAGGATTGGTATTATTTCTTTTTGTTTTTCTAATAAATTTTGTTTCCGCTTCTGTTTTTATAAATGAAGTTATGCCCAACCCAGATGATGAATGCAACGACTGTACAGAATGGATAGAACTTTATGCAGAGAAAGAAACAAACTTGAGTGGCTTTTTTTTAGATACCAACGGAAGCAATCAGAGAATGGAATTGAATATTACAATAAAGGGTTACTTAATTTTTACAAAGAACAAAACCAAATTTTTGGAGTTCTGGAATATAGATGAAAATAAAATAATCGAATTCAAAAATATGGGCTTAGCCAACACTGGAGACACAATCTATTTGTATAATGGTACTTTAATCGTAGATACAACGACCTATCCTTCCTTCTCTTCAGATGCTAATTTTACATGGGAGAAATGTGGGGGTTGGATTAAAAACAAGTTTCCTACTCCTGGTGCTGCAAATAATTGTTCTTCACAAAATCAAACTAACGAAACAAGAGAAGAAAAAATTTTTGTTTTTTTTCCTAGAGAGGTTTATAACAACAAAACGGAGTTTGAAATAATAATAAATCTTTTAAACTTTTCCCCCGGCCTTTATGATGTTAAAATAGATATAAAAGCAAACGAAAGTTATCTCAATAGGGTATGGTATAATAATACATGGTCGCCAAAGAATAGATGGTTGGAAGGTTTTGTGTTCGTGAATAATGAAAATTTTTCCTTTGTGGCAAAAAACATAATAGAAAGCGAATTTTTTGGAGAAGCTACTTTGCAAGTTAAGTTAAACAACACCAAAGTTTATACTTCGGAAATTTATAACATTACTATTTTAGACGCTTCTGAAACTGAAAATAAAACGCCTGAAGAATCTGAAGACAAAGAAAACAAAGTGGGAAAACTGAATATGAAGTACCCCCAAAAAGTAACATGCAACAAAAACTTTACCATATCTTTAGAAGTTTTTGATTTTTCTTCCGGCTCTTACGATGTGAAAATAGATATTTTTGACGAAAGCGAAAAGAGAATAGGAAAAATATGGAACGGCTCTAAATGGGTTTCCACTTATTCTTACGCCTTGAATTCTTTGCATGTTGTCAACGGGACTGGTTTTGTATCTTTGGTTTTCAAAATAGAAAATTACGAAGGAGAGGCTATTCTAAGGCCGAGGATTAGAAGAACAAACAAAAATTCTTACGAGGAGTTCGAAGAAAAATTACTCTTTGTTGAATGTCCAGAAAAGGGAGAGTCGAAGATAAAAATAAAGAAAGCTCCGGAAAAAGGAAGATTTGGGCTTCCTTTGAGAATAAACTTAGAAATTAATCGTGGCGATACACGAAGAAGAGTTGTGTATGTTTATGTTCGATCAAAAGATGGAAAAAGAGTAAGCGAGAAAATTACTTTACAAATAGAAAAATTTTCTTCTTTCGAAGACGAAATAGAAATAGAATTGAAATGCTTGCAAGAGGCAGGTTACTATGAAATTGTTGCCGAAGGTCTTGGAGAAAAGGAAGAGAAAGAAATATATTTAGAGGCTTGTACAGAAGAACCTACCAAAAAAGAAACATCCGAAAAATCTTTTAGTTTCGAACCAGAGCAGAAGAATATAGCACCCCCGATTACAGGGCATGTTGTTGAAGATAAGCAAACAAGAGCAATAAAATTTTTTCCTTATATTTTTGCCTCTTTGTGTTTGCTTTTTGCAATTTATGTTATGATAAAAAATCAAGAAAAAAATGAAAGAAAACAAAAAAGAATGGCTTCACGTTAATTTTGTTTTTGAGGCAATCGGAAGGCCAAAGGAGCATATAACGGAAATGCTGCAGCTACTTGTGAAAAAATTGGGTGAAAGTAAAAAAGTGGAAGTTTTGAAAAGCAAACTGCATGAAGCAAAACCAATAGAAAGAAAAGAAAATTCTGAGAAAATAGCAGAAGTTTATTCCAGTTTTGTTGAAGTAGAGGCGTTGGTAGAAAGCATGACAAAATTGATGGGGATTATATTTGATTTTATGCCCTCTTCGATAGAAATAGTTTCCCCGATAGATTTAAAAATGAAGGCATGGGATGCGAACGCCTTACTGAATGATCTTGCTACTAAATTACATTACTACAACATGGCTTTGAATGCTCTAAAGGCAGAGAGAGATATGTTAAGTATGAAGCTTTCCAAATCAAAACAAAATTCAAAGTACTAGTCTTGATGCTGTTCCGCGGAACTGAATTTTTCTTCTGAAATTGATTCGCTATAGCGTTTCTTATATTTTTTCTGAACCTCTTCTAAAATGTCTTGCATTTCTTTTTTTGGTTTCTTTTTTAGAAAGAAATAGACAAAAAATAATAATACTATTACAGCTATAATTATCAAAAAAGGTAAGAGGTTTGATTTTTTTTCTTTTTCACACCTCCCTAAACAGCATCTAAACGTGTCTTTTGCTATTACTTCTTCTCCTTTACATCTCAATCCTTCTCCGCTACAATCAGTCCCGTTCATCTCTTCACATGTCTGGGTTTCGTTGAGTTCAACATTAAAATATACAGAAATATTTGTAGAAATTAAATTCCCGTTTATTTTTCCTCGCGCTACGATGATTCCTGAATAAATTCCAGAATATCTAGGTTGTACATTAACTATTATTTGTTTTTTTTCGTTTTTTCCTATTTTTTCGAAATAAGATTGTTCCAAAGAAATAAGGGTGGACAGACCAAGGCTGGGCTCGATTCTAACTTCTCTTATATCTTGATTATAATAATTTGCGAGTCTTAGAGTTATAGTAAAATTTTCTTTTTTGTTTATGGTTCTGTTGACATATGTTTCCAAAAATTTGAATTTTTTTTGCAACAAAATCTCTGTAAAGTTTGCAGTCTCGTTTTGGATTGTTTGGTTTTTTGTCGCATTTATTATTTCTTCTGCTTTTGTTTTGTTTATTTCTTTTTCCTCAAAACTAATATTTTCCGTAATATTTTCTAATCCTTTTTCTGTGAAAAGAAGAACAGGTATAGAATAAGTATTCGAGCCCCCAAATTCAGTGTTAGCTCTTATGTTAATACTTTCGAGAAACACTTCTCCAGTTGTTGTGGTTATTTTAGGAACTTTTATCAAGAAATTTTTTATAGTCCCGGTTGTTAAAAAAGAAATTTTACTAGAGTTTAAAAAATTAATTTCTGCAGTTGCATTGTAGAATCCTTCGTTTTTTAAAATTAAGTTGAAACTGTCTAGACTTTTTGTTTTTACGATCCCTGGCCAAAAACTTACAATAGGTTCTATTTTTTCAGGCCTAAAAATGAAAAACAAGATATGTGCCTTTTCCTCCAAACTTGCTTCTTCCAATAGAGCCATCAATCTTGATTCTGTTTTTTTTGATTTTTCTTCTAGAGAGAAATAAGTTATTGAGCTTGTCTGTATATCCGTTACATAACTTCCTACTTTTTTTGGCCATCCTCCACTATACAATTCGCTTGCGCGCAAAATATGAAGAGTTTCGTTGTCTTTTGTCAAAAAATAATAAACTGCCTTACTCATGATTAGCTCTTTGTCCCTAAGCCAAGAAATTGTCTTGTTCGGAATTTCTCTTCCCAAGTATTTTAGTGCAATGACAGCATAAACAGTAGATTCCTCATCACATTCGTCTTTGAAGTTCTTTCCCCAACATCCTTCGTTGTTTATCCAAAATGTAACGTTTGTCTTGTTTGTTTCTTTTTTCAGGATTTTTTCTATGTTTTTGTATTTATGAAGGAGAGAAACATTCACAGCTTTTTGACAATTTATTTTTATTTCGATGCTTTTGCTTTCGGCGAAAGCGTCCAAAAAAATAGAGACATTTTGTTTTCCTAGCAACTCTAAAGAACTTTCGTTTTCGAGAAATTCAGACTTTGTTTTAACAGTGCAATTTTGTGAGTCGGAATCAAAAACCAGATAAAAATTTCCTGTCAAATAGTTCTGTCTTGCCAACAAGTTGTCGATCATTTTATCTCTGATCAAAAAGAAAGAAAGGGCTGCCAACGCATATTGTTTTGTTGAACATTCTCTGTGATAGCAAGAATCGTTTCTTGCTATGAATTCTTGTTCTGCTTTACTTCTTACTTCTTTGTCGAAAGATTGCGCCAAGGCAACATAAATATGGTCTTCTAGTTTCAAATTTTTGAAGTTTTCTTTTGGAAGAACTTTATAGAAAGAGGCTATCGATTTTTTAATTCGGAATTCTCTTTGGAAAAATTTCAACCCATCTCTGCATCTTCCCCTGACTTTCAATAAGTAATTTGCTTCTGTTGATGGTAATGCAGTCCAAACAAAATATTTGTTTTTTGTTACTTTTGTAATAAAGAATATTTGTGGCAATAAATAAGATCCACGATAAAGAAATAGGTCTTCTTGGGTAATTTCTTGGACGACTTCTGCATTTATTTCTGCTTGCAAGGTTTCTTTTGGCAAATATTCTTCTCTTTCCAAGTTTATTTCTAGGCACGCAGAAGTTAGAGGAAGAATGAGAAAAATAAAAAATATCCAACTTAATTTTTTTATCATTAAACCCTAAAATATGTTAGATTAATAAATTTTATCTTTGTGGAATTATTTTTTCATCATCCTCTTTAATCTTTGCAAAGTTTTTTCAAGTTCTGTTTTTTCTTTCTTTGGTTTTTCTTTTGTTTCTTTTTTAGGGGTAGGGGCTTCGATTGTTGGCTTAGGAATTTGTAAAGGAAACTTTTCTTTGGTTATTGGTTTTACCGAAACTTCTGGTTTTATCGGCAATGGTTTGGTTGGTCTCGTAAAAGGAAATATTTTTTCCTCAAATTTAGTCTCTTCTTTTGGTTTTTTTCTTACAAAAAAGAAATATATGAAAAAACCAACCGCAAAAGCTACAAGTATGATAATCCAAAAAGGAAACTTTCCTCTTTTCTTACATACACCCCTTATACAACATCTAGATCCTTCCTTCGATCTTACGAAAGTTCCTGTGCATTCTTCTTCTGCTTCACATATCTTTCCTTCTAACTCTTCACAACTTTTTAGTTCTTCTTTACAAATTCCGATGCAGCATTCATCGGTGTCTAGAGTTTTTTTGATGTTACCCTCACATTCTCTTCCTTCGCATGGTTCTCCTATTTCTTCACATTCTTGGTTTAGAACACAACTTCCCAAACAACATCTTTGTGTGTCCTTTGTCGTGTTGAATCCGATAATTTCTCTTGTATCATCTATGCAAACTTCGTCTGTATCACATTTTTCTCCTACTTCTTCACAATATTTATCCTGTAAGTCACTTTCTACGCAAATTCCTAAGCAACATCTTGTTTTGTCGAAGGTTTCTACTTCATCTCCAGAGCAAATTTGTGTTTCTTCACATTCTGTTCCGTTCAGATCTTCCTCGCAATCGAGCTGTGAGTAGGCAACACAACAAATACCTTCTTCACATAAAAATTCGAGGGGCGTTTCATCTTGTAGGCATTCTTCTCTGCAGGTCCCACCTTTTACTTGGCATTCTTCAATTCCTGTTCCTATTAGTCTGCAGCATGTTTGGCCGCCAGGGCATCCCGAAGGTCCTTCATCTATTTCATTTACTTCACATTCTTCTCTGCATTTGAAAGATGCGCCTCTTTCTTCGCATTCCAACCTAACTCCCAGAGCAAGATGAGGCCAGAATTGCCATAAAATGAATGCATTTTCCATTATTTTAGTCGTGCTTTCTGTTCCTCCAGCGGGGTCGGAAAAAAATCCTTTGTTTTCTTCTGTTTTGTAAGTAGAAAGAATCCATCTTTCAGCTTTTTCGAAATCTGCAGGGACGACCATCAGTTTTGCCAGTGCAGTATTATAAAGAGTTCCATAAATAGTTCCACCATCTTGTTTTTGTATTTTCCAATAGCCAGCCCTGTGTTGCATGTTCGAAGCTTCTTGGTCGAAAGGGCTCCCTATTATCGCAGAGAAGAATGCAGAAGGAAAAAAACCTTTGTTTTCTTCTTTGTTTACAACAAGATAAGGAACAAAAAGATTTGCAATTTCTTTTTTTCCTTGTTTAAAAAAAGCATAGGTAGCCCACAAAGTTCCTTCGTAGTTGCATGTTGTTTCTCCTAGACAATAAGAAGGAACTTTTAATCTTGGCTCTAAGTCTTGGGGTTGTTCGTTTTGCCTTGCAGGAATTCCACTGGAGGTTTGGGCAGAAACATACCATTTGTTATCTCCCGGAGCTTTTTTGTAAAGGAAGGTTGCGGTAACATAAGTCGCGTTTTCGCTCCAACATTTTATAGAGTATTCTGCTTTCAAACATTCTTCCGTATCTTTGAGTTTAAACCAATAAACTCTTGGAGTTTGAATTTCAAAGCACCTACTGCTCCCGTTTAACTCTACGGTCTTGTCAGGATTGATTATAAAAATTTTTTCACTGTTCTCTAAGTAATAAATTTCACAAATTGCTGCCGAATTCCTATCCGTATTGATTTGTAGGTACCAATATAGTCCTTTTTGTACCTTCTTTTTGCTGAGGATCCAATTTTCTACTTTGCTGGTGTTCATTCCGAAACTATCTAGAACAATTTTTGCCAAAGAGGTTTCAACCAAAGTGCAATCTTTTTCTGAACTTGCATTTACTTTTCCCCAGCATCTGATTGTGGCGTTGCTAAAGCTTCTTCTGAATAAAGAAGAGTTTCCTTGTTGTTTGAGTGTTGCATTTTCTTGTAATGCAAGCAAAGCAAAAACGTTTTCTTTTGTGCTAAGCAGATGCCACTTGTTTCTTGTTTTTTCTATCAACCAAGAATATGCTCTTTGTACTTTTTCTTCATCCGATAGTTCTGCTTTTGTAGCAGGGAAAAAAATGAAAATAAGAAATAATATGAGCATGAGCACAGCAATACCACTTTTTTTCATGTTCTTTAAAAAACTTGTTCATTTAAAATGTTTTCGGTTATTTTCATCTTTTTCTTACAAGTTTTTTTAGAGAATATGTTAAAGGGTTTTTTATTTTTCTGCACAACTCATCTGGCTCGCAAATATTTAAATCTTTGTAATAATCTTGAATACAGTTGGGGGGTGCTCTAATTTCTTGTTTTTTGAACCAAGAAAGCTGGCTTTTTATGTAGCTCTCGCGTAGTGGTTTATAGTTTTTCTTATTCCATTCTTCGATTGTCTTGCAAAGCTCTTCATGGTTTATTCCTAAAGCGCGAGAAAAAGTTATTAGAAGGAATAAAGCTCTTTTTCTTCCGTCATACTTCATTCCTTCGATTATTTTTTTCATACAAGGAGGGAGTATTTCTTCTTTAAGATCGTAAATCTTAATATTTTTCAAGATTTCCCTTTCTTTCCTTATTTCTTTTTCTGCTTGTTTTTCTATTTTTTCTTTCTGTCTTGTATTCCAATCCAAAGCTTGCAATAACAATTGTGCTGCTTCGTTTTCATCAGGGGTTTTCAAGAAAGGTCTTACTAAAACATCTTGTGGGAAGGCCCAACTCATGCGAAATACTTTGAGTTGTTCGGGCTTTATAACACAAGAAACAAGGCCAGACATTTCATTTAAAGAATATGCTGCTCTGTAGAGGTGTCTTGGAGCTATCAAAACAGTGTCTATTTCCAAAACAGCATAAGGATCGAATGCTTTTCCTCGAGTCAATTCTTCTATGCTTTTTCCCGTAGAAGCAGAAATTTCTTTTAGAGTAGAAATTTCTAGAATCCTTTCTGCGAGGCTTTTTCTGATTATTTCTTTTATGTAAGAAGATACAATTCTTGGTCCTTGTGGGAAAAAATTTTTTATCTCTATGTTTTGAATCTTTTTGGGAAAAGCCTCGAAAGCAATTCCTATGTGCCATCCTTTTCTTCCACTAAATTTGATCCCGAAATTTTCTATGTTGTGCAAATGCAATGCTTCCACTACTAGCATAGCAGCAATCTTTCCGTACTCAAAATAAGGAGTATCTATATCTATGATTAAGTCCCATCCAATACGCAATTCATTCATTTGTTGTTCTGTTTGTATGTTGCTCAACTTCATAGGATCTTTCCATAATTCCTCTGAGATATGGAAACTAGTTGCTCCTTTTTCTATATAGCTTAGAAAATCAGCAGCATATTCTATAGTGTCAGGGCGTTTTCCTACTATCAGTGCTTCTTTCGAGACTTTTTCTTCACCCTTTTTTAAATATACAGGAACAACTTCTCTGTTTTTTGCTTGTTCTATTATTATGTTCTGCACGCTTTTTCTTTTATAATAATTTAGTGCTATTTTTCTTAGCTTTTCTGCTTCCATCACATGTTAAATTTTTTTGAATTTTAAAAATCTTGACAAAAAATTTTAAAAGTAGAAAAGCAAGGAAGATATATGCTACTAAAATTAGATAATTCGAAACTTCTAGCAGAAGCGATAGCACTTATTTCTGAGCTTGTCTTGGAGGTAAATGCAAGAATAACAAAACAGGGTTTTGAAATTACTGCAATAGATCCGGCTAATGTTGCGCTTGTAGATTTAAAAATTCCTGCGAAGGCTTTTTCGAAATTTGAAATAGAAAATGAAGAAGAGATAGGACTCAATTTGGAAGATTTCAAACAAGTTTTGAAAAGAGCATCAGGATTGCCAATTGTTTTGGAAAAAGAAGATAACGTGCTGAAAATAAAAATAGAAGACAAGACGAAGAGAACCTTTTCTCTTGCACTTATTACTTTGGAAGCAGAGGAAAAAAAAGTTCCTAGTTTGAGTTTTAATTCAAAAATCGAAATGAATGCTGCAGATTTTGCAGAAATAATAAATGATGCTGCAATCGTGGCAGATTCTTGTGCTTTCGTAGTAAGTAAAGATTCTTTTGTAATCGAAGCAAAAGGAACTTTGCATTCTTCGAAAACAGAATTTTCCTCCGATGAAGTAAAAATAACAACAGAACAATCTTCGAGAGCAAAATACTCTTTAGATTATTTGGTAAAGTTTGCGAAAGCAGCCAGGCTTGCAGAAAAACTTCTGATTTCTTTTTCCACCGAATATCCTGCAAAATTCGAGTTTAAGACTGAGGGCTTAGATTTGAGTTTTATACTCGCTCCAAGGAGCGAAGAAGAATGAGTAAGAAATTTTTGATTTGCTTATCGATCCGAGAATCGATTACGATATAAAAACGAGAACTTATAGATTAGATTTCAAAGTTGATTTAGCTTTTAGTTGAAAAGTTTTGCAAATAGAATGTGAATAGCAAGAAAATTTTATAAATATAAAAAATTTAAGTTAAGCATGAATAAAAGGGGGCAGCTTACTACAATAGTAATAATTGCTGTAGTAGCAGTTGCTGCTTCCTTGTTAGCTTTTTTTCTTTTTCCTTCTATAAGGGATTTTTTTGTTTCTCGAGAGAAAGCGGAACAAATTCTTGCTTCCCAGATAGAGCCTTTTAGAGATTATATAGCTGATTGTATAGAAGAAGCCTCGTATGAATTTTTCGAGAAAGCAGGCATGCAAGCAGGATATTATGAAATTACGGGCTTGTCTTCCTTACATTTTGCAGGAAAGGATTACATTGTTGTTGTTTTTAAAGATGCAGCAAACCATAAAATAAACAAGCTTCCTTCGCTTGGACAAATAGAAATGCAGTACCAGCTTTTTTTGGAAAGAGAAGGAAACTCTAAAATAGATTCTTGCGTAAAGAAAGCAAAATTTAAATTAGAAGCAGAACCAAAAGAAAGAAAACTCAGGGCAGAAATTCATGATGATGCTATAATAATAAGAGTAGATTGGCCGATTCTTGTAAGAAAAAGAAGTGCGGCCGGGACGATCGAGCAATTAATAGAACAGAAACAAGTAATGCTGTTGATACCTCTCGGCTATCTATGGAAAGCCGCGAACACGATAGTCGATTGCGAAACCAAAAAAGATTGCAAGTACGAGGCAATAGAATGGGACAAACACACTTGGAATAATCCTTTTTCTTTGAGGTATGTTAACAAGGAAGCCAGAAGCTTGAACAAAGATCAAATCGTTTTCCTGCTCGAAAGCATTCCTTACAGGCCGGGAGAAAAAGCATATAAATTCAACTTTGCTATAGATAGAAGTTAAAAATGAAAGCAAAAATTATTTTATTTTTTGTTGTTTTCTTTTTGTTGCTCTTTGTAGGAGTAAAAGCTCAAGAGCAACAAGGATGCTGTCTTAATACAGGGTCTGCATTTGGAAACAAGCAATGTGTAACAACCTCACGAGAACAATGTGAAGGCCGTTTCTTTACAGGACCCCCTTATGATTGCAGTAACATTCCCGAGTGCAGGCCTGGAACATGCATACCAAAACAGAAAAAAGAGCCTTGCTTAAGGAATAAGCATGCTGCAGAATGTTATTCTCTCGGTGG
>JANXDM010000016.1 GCA_025058615.1 Candidatus Pacearchaeota archaeon
TAGAGTCACTTCCATAGACTGAGATTACTAATACTACTACCAAAGCAAGTGTTGTTGCTAGCATAATTTATAATATTCAAATATCTTTAAAAACTTATTGTTTCTAGCCCCGCCAGGATTCGAACCTGGGTTACGAGGGCCAGAGCCTCGTGTCCTTGACCGCTAGACGACGGGACTATGAAACCAAAAAGATTTATAAGTTATTAAAATTTTTTCTTCTGAAGCCTCTGTAGCTCAGGTGGTAGAGCGTCACCTTGGTAAGGTGAAGGTCGCGTGTTCGAAAATAAAGGGAAAGATCCCTTTACTTATCAACAAAATGCAAAAACAAAAAAGAAGATTTTCGAAAATCACGCCAGAGGCTTCAAAATAGGGGAAATTTCCCCCTTTATTTTTATAATTTTAATACCCTCTGAAGTAAACGAATGCAAGAAAAGTATTTTTGATAAAATTTAAAAACAGAACAAACATATAAGAAAAATGATCAAGCAATCTGGGCTTTCTGAAATAAAAAAAAGATATAAAAAACTAGAAAAAAAATATAAACTTCCAAACTTTTCCGAATTGAACAAAGAGTTCGATGTAGAAAAAGTTCAAGAACGAGAAACGGATTTTTTGTTGCGCGAGATAAGAAGGGTGATGAGCGATAAAGTAGGAGCATACCTTCGATTTTTGGAACTTTTTTTGAACCCCCCTGCTGCTCCGTTGTTTGTTCTAATATCGCTAAAAGGTATGGTTGCCCATCATAAAGAAAAAATAGAAGAAATTTATAGAGAGCTCGTAAAAATAGAAATTCGTTCTATAGCTTTGGATGTGCACTATGAGGAACAAGAAGAAGCGAAATTCATAAGAGAAGTATACAAAAAATGGAAAGAATTTAAGGATGATTTGAAAAGTATATGTAAAGAAATAGAAAATTTACATTCAAAAATTGAAAAGAAAAACAAAACCTATTACGGATAAATCTCACAATAAATCGTCAAAACAAAGCTCGAAAGCTGCAATTGGCATTTTAAGATTCCAATTTTCTAATACTTGTGGCGCTATTTCTCCCAGAAAACCTATACTCTTCTTTTCTACCAAAATTTCTGCTGACCTTCCAGCGATAAACCAAGGAAATTCTTTTTTTTCTAACTGATACTGCTTTTTTAAGTTATTCATTATATAATCTAAGACTTGAAGAATTTCCGTGAAATTGGCCCTTGCATGTGTGATCGCTACAGCTATTTTGTTTTTTTCCTCTGTTTTTGTTTCTTTTCTTTCATTAGGTTCAACAACCGGAGCTATTTCAAAAATTTTTTGTGGCATTTCTTTTGTTGTGTTATTAGAAAAAAATTTTAACAAAGAAGGTAAAAGGCTCTTTCTTAAACAAGTAAAAGTTTCTGAGACAGGATTTTTTATTTTTACAAAAGACTCTGGTTTCGAATTCATGTTTTCGAATTGTTCTTTTTTATTACTCATAATGAATGAATTGATCTCTTGAAATCCCAGCCCTATCAACAATTCTTTTATCTCTTGTTTTTTTTCACTTTCTTCGAGAAGTTTTCCCTCAGTGAAGATTTGTGGCTTTCTAGGTTTGAAATTTTTGTAGCCGTATGCTATAGCTATGTCTTCTATGATGTCTACATTGTGGATAACATCTTCTCTGTAAAAAGGAATTTCCGCTATAATTTTTCCTTTCTTTTCTTTGGCGTTGTATCTCATTTTTTGCAAGAGTTTTATTACCTGTTTTGGGTTGAGTTCTAAACCTAGCAAAGAGTTAATATCCTCAAGTTTCAGGACTTTTCTT
Organism: Candidatus Pacearchaeota archaeon; assembly: GCA_025058615.1. Classification (GTDB taxonomy): domain Archaea; phylum Nanobdellota; class Nanobdellia; order Pacearchaeales; family UBA284; genus JANXDM01. The sequence goes on from JANXDM010000016.1 coordinate 1,787, forward strand.
CTCGTTGCAAAAATTGGTGTGAAAAATTTTTTTGTATCGTGGATCTCGACAGCGTAAATTTTTCCTTTCCTTTCTGCAAGGGCGGAAACTACAATATTCAAAACATGCAAAAGTTTTTCCAGTCTAAAACCGGAAACTTCTATAAATACGTTTCTTGTTTCTGTTGTTATTTTTCCACTGTATTCTGAATTTATAATTGGAGGCATGCTCAAGACTTCGTTGTTGGCATCAATAAAAATAGGATATTCTTTTGCTTTTTCTAGAAGATGGCCGTATAGTTTTCCCTTCTCATGTTTTTCGATTATTTCTTTCAAAGTCAACTTCTCTACGAATCCTAATGGAACGAAAGAAATAGAATCTGGTTTGAAAGTAGTATAAGTTATAGGCCATTTTATTTTATCAAAATCGTAAATTCCTATTGCCGCATCTTTTCTTTTTCTTCCGAAAGTTTCTGACAATTTTTCTTGTAGCTGAATTATTTGTTCTATAATTGTATGGTTAAAACAAAGATCTTTTACGACAGCACATGCTGTGTATGGCCTGACTTTTTTTACTTTTTTGTCTACTTTTACGACAAAATTCGATTTTATTATCTCATAATTAACCAAACCTTTCTCTTTTCCTGTAATAGCTTTCAATTCGCGTGCGATTCCTTCTACAGAAAGCAAGTCGGCACGATTTGTATCTTCTATTTTTAGAGTTATCTTATCTTCCTCTATGCTTTCTATGCTTGTTTTCACAAATTCTAATAACTCTTTCAATTTTTCCAAAGAAAATTTTTTTCCACATAAATTTTCAAGATCTTTTTTGCTTATCTCTATTGTTGGCATTTTATCTTTTTCTTAGGAACTCTATATCTTGACTGAAAAGGTCACGGATATCTTTTATGTTGTTCTTCACCATAAAAAGCCTATCTATACCTAACCCCCATGCAAGGACTTTTTCTTTTATTCCAAGAGGTAATGTGACTTCCGGCCTAAAAATACCTGCCCCTCCTATTTCTAACCATTTGCTTTCGAAAAAAACTTGTAGTTCCACAGAAGGTTCTGTGAAAGGAAAGTACGTAGGTACAAGTTTAATTTTGTTTGTTCCTGCAAATTTCTCTGCAAGAAGCTTGAGTAAACCTAAAAGTTCGGAAAAATTTGTTTCTTTGCTTATTATGATCCCTTCCAACTGGTTAAATTCAGGTAAGTGAGAAGCGTCTGTTACATCAGGCCTAAAGCAGCGAGCTATTGCAAAATATTTCCCTGGAATTTTTGGTTTCGAGGCAAGAATTCTTGCAGAAATTGCAGTCCCTTGACTTCGGAGAACCAGTTTAGAAGATTCTTCTTCACTAAATTTGTAACGCCATCCATCCGAACCAGTTTTCCATCCATCTTCGTGCGTTTGCTTGATTTGTTTGAAAAATTTAAAATTTTTTATTTCTGTTTTTCCTTCGACAAAATACAAGTCATGAATACTCCTAGCAGGATGATCCTGCGGCATAAAAAGAGCATCGCAGTTCCAGAAGCATGCCTCTACCATAGGCCCTTTTACTTCTTCGAAACCAAGAGCAACGAGTTCTTGTTTTATTTTTTCTAAAAATTTCAAGTAAAAATGTCTTTTTCCTCCGAAGATTTCTGGCACCTTTGTTGTAACATCATAAGCCCTAAATTTTTTGTTTTTCCACCCCCCACTTTTTATTAGTTCAGGAGTCAATTGTTCCAACAATTCCTGCTTAAAGTTCTCTAATTTTTTTGCGATTTCTTTGCATTCTTCTGTAGGTTCAACAAAAATTTCACTTTTTTTGTTTACTACAATTATTTTTTTCCTTTTTTTTAATTCTTGCAAAATTTTTTTTTCATCTTTGCTAAGTTCTTCTACAGGAGCAGGCAATTTTTCTAAAAGTTTTTCTTCTGGAAATTTTTTGATTAATTCCTCTTTTTCTTTTTTTGGTAAAATCTCGTTATTTTCAACTGCAATAAAACCTTTTTTTTTCAATACGCCCAAAGCGACCTGGAATTCGTTTTCACTTAGACCGGAATTTTTTCTAGCTTCTTCCAAACTCAATTTTTTATCTATCAAAAGATTTATTAGTTTTCTTTCTGGAAGAAAATTTTTTTTGTATAGAATTCCGTTAACATCCAAATCTATAAACTCTTTTGTTATTTTTTTTGTTATGATAAGTTTTTTGTTTTCGAGAAATTGTAAGGCTCTTCTTACTGTGGTTTCGTCCAATTTACTCGCTTCTACTATTTTTTCCGTGCTTCCTAATCCAAGAAACGGAAGAACTTTCCTTTCTATCGGGCTTAAGGAAATCAGTTTGTCCTCTCCCATATAAAACAAAAGAAAAAGGAATTTTAAAAACTTGCTTTTCCTTTTTTTGCTTGTTTTTTAGCTTTGATTTTTGTCCGTCTTGCTTTTTTGAAAAGAAGAAGAATAAGTATGATAAAGATAATTGTCAAAGCAAAAATAAAAATGAACACGAAGTTTCTTTCAAGTTCAAAAAGAAGGCTCCTCCAAAAAGGAACGGGGGGTGTTTCTCTTTTCACATTTATATTAATTAGTTCTGTTGTTGTAAAAGAATCATATACTATCGTAACATTCAACAAATTATTAAGAGAAGCATTTTCGTGTGGTGTAAAATTTATTAAGAATGTTCCCTCCAATCCAGGATCTATTTCTAAAGATTCCGGAAAAATCGAAAGAATGTTGGCCCATTCACATTTTTCCACTATTATTTTGTAAGTTGTTCTTGTGTTTCCTGTATTGAAGAGTGTAAGCCTCAACACAGATTCTTTTCCGACAAAAGCTGTTATACTTTCGGTTCTGATAGAAACATTTTTTATTTCTTTTTTACAATTTTCCTTCAATTCGATTTCGATGTTATCGTAGAAACTTATGTATTCTGAAGAAACATGAATCGTAAAGATGTACTTCCCAGGAGAAACCGTAGGAAAAATATCATAAAAAAAGAAACTTTCGATGCCCCCTTCTTCTATATCTTTTATTTGCTCTGCAGAGAAATTAATTTCAGAATTGTATACTCTAACCTTAACATTTTTTTCATCTTTTCTTCCTGTGTTTGCTATTTTCAGAATAAGATCCATATGACTTCCACAAGCCATTACCTTACTGAAACTTTTGTTTTCTATCAAAATAGAGTGAAGCTTTTTCTTGATCTTTACACCAATTTCTTTTTCCTTACAATGCTCGTCTTCGTTTTTTTCTTCATATACTTTTAAGTAGACTATATATTCATGGTGCATCTCTATGTCATAAGGAATTTTTAGCTCTAACACATAGCTTTTTTCCTCTTCCTCTTCTAAAGTGTCTTCCAAAGAGTCTTCTTCGATGATTTCGTTTTCAGTTGCGTCATATAGCTCTGCTTCTACAACTATATCCTTTTCTTCCCCTTCGTTTTCTACACTAAATTCTAAAAGAATTTTTTCTCCTACATAAAAAGAATCGCCTTCTTCAGGTTCTTCTACATCAAGAATAAGGTCTCCCTTTTCTCCATATTTGCAAAAACCTCGCTTTATTTTCAATATAAAAGAAAAGTTTGTAGATGCCTCGTTTCCTGTCGCGCTTATGAGTACTATTTTTTCTCCGATACCAGCATTACGTGAAGCGCTTAGAGTAAAATTGATAATAATAGAAGAATTCTGTGGGAGGGTTATGTTTTGGTTGTAGAACCAGATTTTAGTTTCCTCTGGAAGAATTGCTGAAAAATTAATGTTCGTGATGGTTTCGTTACCTGTATTGGTTAAACGAAAAAAAGAAGAGACATTCTTATTTCTGAAGATAACTAAAGATTGTGGATGGTCGCTGATATTCAGAGAAGGTTGTGCAGAAACAAATGATAACATAAAAAAAGCAAAAACAAAAAAAATAAATTTTTTCATTTTTACCCTTAGCCTTTCGAGTTCAAGTTGTTGTAATTTTAAAGTTAAAGCACTTTAAAAACTTTTCGCTCTCAAATTTTTTAAAGTCAAAACCCCTCGCAAAGAAATGATAAAAAGAATAAAAAAAGAAATTCGTATTCTTGGTATAGATGACGGCCCATTTCAAAAGGGTGAAAAAGAATGTTTGGTTGTTGGAACAATATATCGTGGAGGTTCTTACATAGATGGTGTTCTCTCTTGTTATGTTAGTATAGATGGAAATGATGCAACAAAAAAAATTATAGAGCTTATAAAAAAAACTAGACATCTGGGGCAATTGAGATGTATAATGCTAAAAGGAATATCTTTCGGAGGCTTTAATGTTGTGGATATCAAGAAAATAAGGAAAGAGATAAATCTCCCCGTCATAGTTTTCATGAGAAAAAAACCAAATCTGAAAGAAATTTTTGAAGCCTTAAGAAAGGCGGGAAAAAGCAAGGAAGAAATAAAAGAAAAAGAAAATTTGATCAAAAAAGCAGGAAAAATCTTCTCTACTAAAATAAAAAACAAAATAATTTATTTTCAGATTAGCGGAATTTCTAGAAAGAAAGCTGCGGAAATCATAAAAATTGCGAGCACCCACGGAATCGTTCCCGAACCATTGCGCGTTGCGCATATGATAGCACAAGGAGTCATACTCGGAGAAAGCCGGGGTAAGGCATAAATTTAACTTAAAGATTGGAAAGAATATTTTTTATCTTTTGGATTGCCTCTGCAACTTGGTTTCCTCTGTTTGTCAATTTTATTAACTTTATACGGCCTTTTTTTTCGAAAGCAACGAGATTATATTTTTCCAAAGTTTGCAAAATCTTTACAGCATGGCTATACGTGCAATCGACTTCCTTCGCCAATAAACTTCCGTATCTTGTGCGCGTGCTTTTTTTTAATGCCAAGAGAATAAGTGCTGGCTTTTTTCTGAAAAAAGTATCGAAAGCATCTTTCATTTTCCCTTAGCCTAATATATACTTGAAACTATATTTTATAGTATAGAGTTTATAAATTTTTCGTTTATTTTAACATTTTGATGAATAAATTCACAAAAATTTATATTAAACTTTATAAATTAATTTTTTCATATTTTATTTATGCAAAAAAGGATCGAAATAGCAGAAATAAAAACAGGGAAAGTTTTTTTGAAAGGGTGGATCCATGAGTTACGCGATCTTGGGAAGATAAAATTTCTTTTGCTTCGGGATTCAAGCGGAATTGTTCAATGTGTGGTAAAAGAAGAAAAACTGTTTGAGAAATTTTCAAATTTGACTTTGGAATCTGTCGTAGCAATAGGAGGAATTGTCAGGAAAAGTAGAATAAAAAGCAAGGAGGTTACAAAAAAAGACATAGAAATAGAAGTAAAAAAAATCGATTTGCTTTCGAAAGCAGAACCTTTACCCATTAGTTTGAAACAGGAAATAAAAACAGGGCTTGCAAAAAGACTCGATTTTAGACCGATCGATTTAAGAAAAAGAAGGAACACTGCAATTTTCAAAATCCAGTCGGCTCTTATCGAGGGAATGCAAAAGTGGCTTGAGGATAATGGTTTTGTCCATGTTTTTACTCCGTGCATAATAGGATCTGGATCCGAATCTGGCGCAGAAGTTTTTTGCGTTGATTATTTTGGCAGTAAAGCTTTTCTCAGACAAGATCCACAGCTGCACAGGCAGCTTTGCATCATAGCTGGTTTTGAAAAAATTTATGATCTAGGACCAAATTGGCGTGCAGAAAAGAGTGATACAACAAAACACTTAACAGAGCATAGATGCATGGCTGTTGAAATTGCTTTCATTAGAACAGAGCAAGACATAATGCGCATAGAAGAAAAAATTATTCTTGCAGGAATCAAGAATGTTTTGAAAAAATGTTCGGAAGAGTTGGGATTATTAGGGGTAAAACTCCGAACCCCAAAAATTCCATTTCCAGAAATTAGATTTCCAAAGATTTATCAAATACTCGAAAAGTTGGGGAAAAGGATAGAAGAAGGAAAAGACTTAGACGCTGAATCCGAAAAATTACTTTCGAGTTATGTTGAAAAAAAATACAAAACTAGTTTTTTCTTTGTTAATGGCTTTCCTTTTGAAGTAAAACCATTCTATGTGTATCACGATACCAAATATGCTAGAAGCGTAGATTTATATTTCAGAAATATAGAACTTAGTTCCGGAGGACAGCGCGAACATAGATACGAAATTCTCATGAAAAATATAAAAGAAAAAAAACTTGGGGAAAAACAGCTTGAATGGTTTACTCAATTCTTTAAATATGGGGTTCCTCCTCACGGTGGTTTTGCAATAGGTATAGAAAGATTAACGCAAGCATTACTTGGCCTAGAAAACATTAGGGAAGCATGTCTTTTTCCACGCGATATGGAAAGAATTTTACCTTGAGCTTATAAATTTAGAAAACTTTTTTAATTTTCTGTTCTTTTATTTTTTACCCGGCATAGCTCAATGGCAGAGCACACGGCTGTAGTTTGCACATTAGTGCAGATTCTGGCATGTGCTCGCGGTACCCGTGGGGTTGCCGGTTCGAGTCCGGCTGCCGGGACTCATAGAAACATTTAAAAACCACTAAGCTATGTTTCTTATGAGTTCTAAAATGCATGAAGTTGAAAAAAACATAATAAGAACAGGAACGACTACTCTGGGAATTATGTGTAAAGATGGAATTGTTTTGGCTGCAGACAAACGTGTAACAGAAGGAGAAAGACTGATAGCACATAAGATGTTTGATAAGGTTTTTCTTATTACAGATAAAATAGCAGTAACAACGGCCGGAAATGTTTCTGAAGTGCAATTACTCTTAAAATTAACAAAGGCGGAATTGAAACTGAGGCAACTACGAACCAAAACAGAACCAGGTGTTAGAGAAACTGCAAGCTTGTTTGCAATGCTAACTTATGAAAATATACGTAAATTTAGTCCTCTAATTGCCATTTCTGCTTTTCTTGTAGCAGGTGTAGATAAGAAAGGGTTTTGGCTTTTTGAAATCGCACCCGATGGAAGTTTGCTCGAACATAAAGATTATGTTTCTACGGGATCAGGAAGTATTATTGTATATGGTTTGCTTGAAGATGCTTACAAACAAGACATAAGCGTAGAAGAAGGAATAAAGTTGGCGATAAGAGCAATCAGCGCTGCAATGCACAGAGACACCCCGAGCGGATCTGGAATAGATGTTGTCACGATAACGAAGGAAGGAGCAAAGAAAGTAATGACCCAAGAAGTGAAAGAAATTTTTGTAAAGAAATAAATAATTTTTATAATTCTTAGAATGTCGGACATTTTGAAAGTAATTCTGGGAGAACTTCCGAAAGTCATAGATAGCGGAAGCTTTGAAGGGGCCAACATAGTTCTCTATACTTCTGACAAAAAATTTTTTCTCGAAGGAGAAGAAGAAATTAGAAGAATAGTAGACAAGATAAAAAAAAGAATAGAACTTCGTGCCTCAAAGGAATTACTTTTGGAAAAAGAAAAAGCAGAAAAAATAATTCTTGAGCTTGTTCCCAAAGAAGCAGAACCACAGAAAATTTTGTTTGACGAAGAAAGGAGCGTCGTGGTGATAGAAGTTAAAAAACCTGGGCTTGCTATAGGAAAAGGAGGCGAGCTTTTGAAAGAAATAAAAGAAAAAACTTTTTGGACTCCGATAATCCTGAGAGTTCCCGCAATAGAGAGCAGAATAACAACTGCGATAAGACATACTTTATTCGAGAAAGAAGGATATAGAAAAAAATTTCTCAACGCAATAGGAAAAAAAATCTACAAAGAATGGAGTCCAGAAAAAAAAGAAGAATGGGTTAGAATAAGCTTTTTAGGGGCAGCGAGAGAGGTTGGGAGAAGTTGTTTGTTGCTTCAAACACCTGAATCGAAAATCTTGCTTGATTGTGGGATAGATGTTGCCGCAGGCAACACAGAAAAATTTCCTTATCTCAACGCTCCAGAATTCGATCTTAAAAATCTGGACGCTATAATAGTGAGCCATGCCCATTTAGACCATTCAGGTTTACTTTTCTATTTATACAAACTTGGCTATAGAGGGCCCTGCTATATGACCCCCCCTACGAGAGATATAGCCGCTTTACTTGCCCTTGACTTTATAGGTGTTAGCTACAAAAAAGCAGAATCCCCTTTCTTTAAAGTGAGTGATGTAAAAACTATGATAAAGCATTCGATAGAGTTGAATTATAACGAAGTTACAGACATAACCCCTGATGTTAGACTTACTTTTTATAATGCCGGACACTGTTTGGGAAGCGCGATGGTGCATCTTAACATAGGGAATGGCCTGCATAATTTGCTTTATACAGGGGACTTCAAATTTAGTAAAACACGCGTATTGGACAGAGCCGCTTTTCATTTTCCAAGATTAGAAACGTTGATTTGTGAAAGCACTTATGGAGGAAAAGAAAATGTGTTCTTGCCGAGAAAGGAACTGGAAAACATGTTAATCGAAATAATAAAGAAAACTTTGGAGAGAAAGGGAAAAGTTTTAATTCCTGTTCTTGGTGTTGGAAGGGGACAGGAAGAGATTCTTGTTATTGCCAATGCAATAAAAGAGGGTCTCCTTCCGAAAGATGTAAGAGTATATGTTGATGGTCTTGTTTGGGATGTTACTGCAATACATACAGCTTACCCTAATTTTTTATCTTCAAGTTTGCGTACTTTGGTTTTCCAGTACGAGTACACTTTCTTGATGGAAATCATTAAGCATGTTTGATCACCTCAAGAAAGGCAAGTAGTAATAGAAGGAGGACCGTGCATAGTTCTAGCAACTTCTGGGATGCTTGTCGGAGGGGCTTCTGTAGAATATTTGAAAAATTTTGCTGACAGCAAACTGAATACTTTGATTTTTGTTTGCTATCAAGGTAAGGGTTCCCTCGGAAGGCAGATTCAAGAAGGACTTAGAGAGTTAAAGTTCGAAGATGCAGAAGTGGAAATGAAAATGGAAGTTCATACTTTAGATGGTTTTTC
>JANXDM010000017.1 GCA_025058615.1 Candidatus Pacearchaeota archaeon
GCTGCATAGAATTTGTTCTAAAGATGTTAATTGTTTTGCATGCAGTATTTCATCTTTTTTGGAAGAAAAATTTGTTAAAAGATAGTTTACTTTATATTTTCTACATAACTTTAAATTTTGAATTAATTTTCCGAAAAAAGATGCTTTATTTTCCTTGGTCCCTGAAAAATCTTTCATTCTAAAAATTATCATTTTTTTATTTTCATTTGCAATTCTGCAAAGAACATGATTAAGGCCCGAGTTTCTTTGATAAAGGAAATCTTCACTACGAGAAAATTCTGGAGAAACAAGAGCAGAAACTTTTGTATGCTCCAAAGCTCTTCTGTTGATGATATCTGTTGTTCCAAGAACAAGAATATCATCGAAATAGTTTCTCGCTTTGTCTACCATTCTCCTCAAAAAGTCCAAATTTCTTGTTTTTATTAGGCACGCGTCAAAAAATTCTTTGTCTTTTTTTTCAAAATCAAAAATACTCTTTATTTCTTTAACAAAAAAAATTTCTTCGAAACCTTTTTCCTTCGCAAAAGCCTTTATTTCTTCATTTCTTCTTCCAACAAAAAAATCTATCTTTTTCTTTTCCATAACTTTATAAATTAACCAAAATTTAAAAAATATATGATTTCGCTAGAAATAAAAACAAAGAAGCGCGAAGAATTGATAGACATAACAGAAGAAATTCAAGAGAAAATTAAAAAAAGAATTAAAATAAAGGAAGGTATGTGTTTGTTATACGTTCCTTCTACAACTGCTGCAATAACAATAAACGAAGGATATGATCCAAGAGTCAAAAAAGACATTCTTACTTTTTTGAAAAAAAACGTTCCTAGAGGGTGTTGGTCGCACGACATTGAAGAAAAAAATGCAGATGCTCATATAAAAAGTTCTTTGATCGGTTGTTTTGTTGTAATCCCTATATACAACAATTCATTACAATTGGGAACATGGCAACGTATTTTCTTTTGTGAATTTGACGGTCCAAGAGAAAGAAAAATATTAATCTTTTGTATAAAAAATGAGTAAACCCTTATTTATCGTTTTAGAAGGAATAGATGGAAATGGAAAAACTACTCAAGCCACGCTTTTAAAAAATTGGTTGGAAAAAAAGGGAAAAAAAGTTTTTCTAACTTCCGAACCATCCTCCAGCAAATATGGAAAAAGGATCAAAATCCTTGTCAGAGGAAAATCAAAAATAAGTAAAAAAGTATGGACTAAACTTTTTACTTTAGATAGGAAAGAACATGAAAAGAAAATAAAAACAGCTTTAAAAGAAAAAAAAATAGTAATCTGTGATCGTTATGTTTATAGTACTATGGCATATCAACTAAACAAAAAAGAATGGAAATCCTATGCAAAACAATTCATAAAACCAGATGTAGTTTTTATATTGGATGTTCCGGTAAGCATAGCAATAAAAAGAATAGAAAGGAGGTGCAAAGAAAAAGGAGAAGAAAAAAAATATTTTGAAAAAAAAATTTTTTTGAAAAAAGTAAGAAAAAAATTCTTGGAAATCAAAAAATTTTTAGACAACAACATAAAAATAATAGATGCTTCTTCAAGCATAGGAGAAATTTTCGAAAACATAAAAAAAGAAGTAAAAAAATTATTATAGTTATTTTTCGTAACTCCAAAATTTAGTAATTTTAAAAATATAGTCCGATTCTTCCTTTTCTTTTTTTACATTTTTAATGTATTTTTCATAAGCTTTTGTTTCCTTAATTTTTTTAATCATTTCTCTTTTTATCTTTCCTGGTCTATTTTCGTAGAGTTTTTGCAATGCAAATTCATAAGCGTACTTTGTTATTTCTTTGTTTTCTTCAAGTTCTTTCTCAAGAGAAAGTAAAAATTCTATAAGAGGCCGTGTCTCGCACCTCGCCTTGATTAATTTCTCTGTAAGACCAACAATAGTGTAATTAAAAGGCTCTTTAAGATTTAGGGCTGAATTTGCAAATTGTTCAAGTAAACTTGCTTTTTTGCAAGCAATCAGTGAAGCATGGTGAAAAAGGATCTCCGACTATTTTCGCGACAATGTCATACAAAGGGCTTTGAATTTTGTTTATTAATTCGTCGAATTTAAAGTTCAAAACCAACTCAATAATTTCATCAAGATCTAAATCTGTGCTTCCAAGAAGAACAATTAACGGAACCGTTTTGAGGGTATAATTCGCATGGATTTCTTTTATCCGTTGGGATATTATAATGTCCCTTTCCAACTCTTCTTTTCCAAGTTTACTCTGAAAATTGCGCCCAAGTAATGCTACTTCTAGACAATTTATGGCGGTACCCTCAGGGACATCTTCTGAGGAAGCATTTCTTAATATTTTAAAAGTTCTTTTTTCATAAGAGAGAATAACTTTAAATTTTTCTTTGAGATAAACTTCTACAGTGTCTTTGGAAAACAAATTAAGAAAAAGAAAAAATAAAAAGGAAGAGACAAAACTCATTTTAAGCAAGAATTTCTTTGAAAGCTTTTTCTATCTCTTCTTTTGTCCATCCTCTTCTAAGCATTGCTTCTTCTATTTCGTCCTTTGTGAATCCTGCAGCAAAAGCTTTCTTGATTTGCTCGATAAGTTTGCTTTTTTCTTTTTTCATAAGAGAAATAGGTAATTTTGGAGCTACCAAAATTTTTTCTGAGGTAGGTACACGAATTTCTTTTGCTGGAAAAAACAATTTGTATTTAATTTTTTTTGAGCAAACAAAATAAATATTACGGTAAATACAGCAATTACTAACAAAAGCCACAAAAAAATAGCCGAAGTTTTTTCACATCTTTTTTTTGTGTCTGGTTTATAAAAAGTAGTGTTACAATTGTTTAAGTCTCTACACGTTCTTGTTTGATAATTGTTTTCACAATTACTCCAATTAGAACAGATCCATTTTTCTATACAACATCTTCTCCTTTCTGCAACATAACTAGTGTTCCTTTGATCGCAATTTGCAACGCATAAACAAATTTTTTCTTGCACTTCGCCCGAGCATCGCTGCCACTCACACTCCCAAACACTTTCAAAAGCAATCTGACATGTCCTATTTATCATTCTAGAAGGAAAGCATCTGTTCAAATCAGTAACATTTCCGTATTGAATCCCATTAATGCAAGGTCCCCAAACGATTGTCCAATTAGGAATACAACTTCTGCATTCGATATCACTATAACATTCATCTTCTCCTTCTCCGGCCACAACAACACATCTATTATTTACACATTTCTTATGGGTGGCTTGTTCCAAAACATAAAAACCAACTTTCAAAGAATCTTCTGGAATGATAAAAGTATTATTGTATTCTATATTGACAGTAAGAAAATAATAAGCTCCTTTTCTCGGCGTTCTTTGTAAACCGAGATTCTGCAAAGGAATTTCATATCTATTATTCCAGTTAGAGCAATTTTGCAATTCAGAAAAGCATACTCCGTTTTCGCATCTACAACCTTCTCCTTCAAACAATACAGCTTCACATCTGTAAGGCTCGTACCATCCTTCTACAGGACTCTCCAAACAAATAGGAGCATAAGCCTGCGGAAGTTCTGAACATTCTTCATATTTAATTTTTTTTAAGTAAATCGCAGGTGTAATCCCTGCCATAAAACATTCTGCCCACCATCCTTCACTGTCAGTTCCGTTATACCTGCACTTTACATTCGTGCAGTTTTCTTGGGCACAATTGTGTTTTTCTATTAAGCTTCCCTGCGCACAATGCCTTTCTACCAACCAGTAGCCGAGACATTCGTCATAAAGAGGAGCAGCACTATAAATATCCCTACATGTCCCTTTAAAATATATGTTTTTCCCATCAGTATCGTTGCAACTCGGATAATTTTGGGGATGAATCGAAAATGTAGTATTATAACAATAGCCTACTCCTCTACCGGAGAGACGAAACGGAAATTCTACGAGCATATTTGTAGTCCAATCGAAAAAACGGTAAATTCCTTCTGAGAAATTTCCCTTGGTAGGAGTCGTTGATTTCGAAATCAAATGTTGTAAGGTGAAAACATCTTTAGAAGGGATACACTCGTATCCGCAATATCCTAATGGTTTTGGGGTATTGGAACAATTCAAATTAGAATAAACTTTTCCAGCTACACCATTAGGACAGCATTTTTTTCCATAAGAAAGACAACTTCTTTCGATAAATTCTGAAGGACTACCACAAAAATAATATTCTGGAGAATCGTAACGAGTATCTTGGTTTCCGCTTATTTTGCTTGTTCCATTAATAGAGACCCATTCGTGAGAACTACCATCTTCGCAAACATAGTACCAAGGGTAATACGCTGTAATTCTGAAAGTTATTGTTGTATTCAAGGGTAAAAATTCTCCCTCAGAAAAATTCAAAACAAGTTTTCCTTCTAGTTGCTGGTCGCCTCTATAAGATAATTTTTCTAAATTCAAAAAAGTTCCATTGAAGGCAAATTTAGGAATAGGGTACTTTAAAAACAGAAGCGCCAAAAAGAGAGAAATGAAAATCACAAGAGGAAAAAGAGAAATCCCAAAAAATTCTTTTTCTCTTTTTCTTTTATTGAATTTCTGAATTAACATTTGACTTTTTCTTTATTAATAATGGAACCAAGGATATTTAAGACTTTTTGGGCTTTCTATCTTTTTGTAATAGCCAAAATATAAGTAAAATTCTGTTGGAATCTTTTCATGCTCTATATTTTTTATGTGATAATAAAAATGCTTAATTGTCTGAAAAATTTCATTAAAAAAATAAAAGAAAGAAAATTTTAGTTTTGTTGATAAATCCACCTTATTCTCCAACATTTTTATCCTTTTATGTTTCCAATTGGTCTAAGCCTAACAACTTTTCTAGCGATTCCTGCAGCATCCACAGCATCAACGACGTCTTCAACTGGTTTGTAAGCCAAAGGTGCTTCTTCAGCCAAACCAGAAAAACTATGGGCTCTCACATAAATTCCTCGCAAAGATAACTCTTCGATTAATTTTTTTCCGTGCCATTGTTTTTTCGCTTGGGTTCTTGACATTGCGCGGCCTGCTCCATGACAAGAACTAAAGAAAGATCTTACACCTTCTCTAGTTCCATGTAGAATATAACTTGCCGTTCCAATCGTTCCTCCTATCAAAACTGGTTGTCCAACACTTTGGTAAGGAAAAGGAAGTTCTTCTCTTCCAGGGCCAAAAGCCCTCGTTGCGCCTTTTCTATGCACATAAACAAGTTTTGTCTTTCCATCTATTTTGTGTTTTTCAGCTTTACAAGAGTTGTGCGAAACTTCGTAAAAAGTTTCTACTTCTGCTTTCGGAAAAATTTTCTCAAAACCTTCTCTTACAAGATGTGCTATTACTTGCCTGTTGGCATGTGCATAATTCAAAGCACAACACACTGCGCCAAAATAGCGTCTTCCTTCTGCGCTTTTTATAGGAGCACAAACAAGTTCCTTGTCACGAATTGGGATCTTGTACTTGCGAGAAGCCTCTGCAAGGACTTTTAAATAATCAGTTCCTATTTGATGTCCAAGTGCACGAGAACCGCAATGGATCCACACCATCACCTGTCCTCGCTCTAGTCCGAATTTTTTTGCTGCTTCTTCGTCGTATATTTCATCTATATAGTTGATTTCTAAGTAATGGTTTCCAGAGCCGAGTGTCCCGACTTGCTTCTTTTCTCTCCTTAAAGCCAACTCGCTGACAGCTTCTGGAATAGCGCCGGCAATTGTTCCTTTGTCTTCTATGAATTCTAAATCTTCTTTTGTTCCGTATCCTTTTTCAACGACCCATTTTGCACCAAGAGTAAGGACTTCTTTTACTTCGGTGTCGCTCAAAAAAATCTTTCCTCGAGATCCAAGGCCTGCAGGAACAATTTTGAAAAGTTCATCTATAAGTTCTTTGATCTTTGGTTTTACTTCTTCTACCATGAGAGTAGTTTTCAAGGCGCGAACGCCACAACCACCATCAAATCCAACCCCACCAACACTAACAACACCTTCATCTTCGGAAAAAGCGGCAACACCACCTATTGGAAAACCATAACCCCAATGCGCATCCGGCATGGCAAGGGCCACAACCTGAATTCCAGGCAAACAAGCAACATTACTCAGTTGCTCCCAAACTTTTTCGTCCATTTCAAGAATAAGTTTTTCAGAAGCAAAAATCTTTCCAGGAACGAGCATCTCTCCTTGCTTGGGAATTTGCCATTCATAATCGCCTAGCTTTTCGAATTTTTTAGGATCCATAAATCAAATAAGTTAATTTGTTTTAAAAGTCTTTCTAAGAAAGATTAAAATGACACATTTCTCAAGCTAAAAAAATTTGTTAAAAAATAAAAATAAAAGACCAATAGATTACAACTTAATATTTCTTTACCAGAAGAATATATTCAAAAAAAAAGAAAAACAAAAATTAACACCACACTGTTATTAAATGATTGTGTGAGTAAAAGTTCCTGTAGAAGCTCCCCTATCCTTTATGTATAATGTAATTGTTCCATCTTTGAATCTTTTACCTTCTCCAATATGGTCCCCCCCCGTACAGTCAGGAGAAGTTCCAGTGGTTGTAAATGTTACCACCACTGGTTTTTCCTCGCCCTCTTGGATAGTCACATCAGGGTTTATCTCTTTTGTGCATGACACTTGTTCCTTGCCTATTTTACCTATCAAAGATACTCTTTCAATAGTCACCGCTCCGTCTCCACCGTTGTGAACCGCAACTTGTAGTTTTGTTGTAGTTGAATTTATATAATCCAAATAGCATCCTTTTGCTTCGAGTGGGGGTCCAAGGGTACAAACATTTGCTGCTGTTCTTCCAACATTTAGCACACCAAAGGCTATCAATGCTGCTATTGCAATAATTGCTATTAAAATGGCCCAACCATAAGTCATAAGAAATTCCATCGCTGCTTGTCCCTTTTTGTTTTTTCGTTTCATTTTTTAACCTCCTTTCAAACCTCTTTTTCGAATTATAAATTCACTATTCTCAAGCATATGATAATATTTAAAACTATCGATACCTTTATTATAAAATGGTAATTCCTTCAAAAAAATTTGAAAAATTTGAAATAAGTTATGATGACATCTTGAAAGCCAGAGAAGGAAACGACGCTGCTTTCGAAAAAATATATAAAGGTTGTGAGGGAATAATTATGAAAATAATAACTCAAAACTATAATAAGACCCTAAGTTTTCTAGAAAAATTGCAAACAGCAAGAATAAGTCTATGGAATGCAATTCTTTCTTACAATAAAAAAAGAAACGCAAAATTCACAACTTATGCTTATAAATGTATTTCTACCAGCCTGAAGAACGTCTACAGAACATATAAAAAAAATTATTATTTTCAGGGAGAACTTTCGACAGATTCTATAGAAAATATAGATAATTCCGCAGAACCTTATCAAATAATAAAACATTCTTTAAAAAATTCTTTAGATAAAATTATCGTAAAAAAAATATTAGAAAAAGCAAAAGAGTTTTTAAACAAAAGAGAAATAATCATACTCAAAGACTATTTTCTGGAAGAGAAAACTTTAGAGGAAATAGGCAAAAAACTAAACATCTCAAGAGAAAGGGTTAGAGTTATTCGCAACGGAAGCGTCACAAAAATAAAAGAAAAATTTCAAAAAGAAATAAACTTTTTCAAATTTTTATATAAAAGTTTTTGTTACTAAAATAACAAGAGAAAAATATTTAAACTATTCAGACATGAAAAAATCATGGGAAAAAAAGAGACCTTAATTTTTGTTTTAGCAATTTTATTCCTCAATAAAGCTTCTGCGATCGAAGTTTATGTGAATCCAATAAATGATGTTGTAGCTATTGAGTTGAATGTTCCAGCAAGATACAACGTTACGATAAAAAATGACTTGAACTCTGGACAAAATTTTTCTATCTATAGTCTTGTCGACTTAGAGTTAAGGCCAGAGCAAATTTTCGTCGAAGCAAATTCTGAAAAAAGTTTTATCCTAGAAGCATTGCCAAAAAAAAGGACAGAAGGATATAAAAAATATGATTTCTACGTAAGATCCGAAGCGAACTACATGGTGCTTGCAGAGAGCAGCATAATAATGAAAGTTCTTCCTCTAGAAAAAATTCTTTCCATAGATATCCCGACAGAACTCTCAAGAGATGATAAAACCATTATTCTCAACTTGAAAAACAAAGAAAATATAAGGCTTGTTTTTCCGTTCACAATAAATTCTGAGCTTTTTGATTTCTCTTCAGAAGCAACTCTAGAAAAAGAAACAAAAAATTTTTCCATTCAAGTTGATCTAAGTAAAAAACACGCTGGAACTTATGATATTTTCTTTACTGCCAGATTCCAAGAATATAGTTTTAAGAAAACAATTCCTGTCGTGCTGCAAGAAGTTTCAAAAATAATAGAATTCAAAGAAAAGAGATGGCACTTCTTTGGTTATACAAACATAATAACAAAAAAGAACGACGGAAATGCTAGAAAAGTAATTACAATAGAGCTTCCTTTGAGCAGGATAGAAAACGCGTTTACCTCTTTCAACATCCAACCTTCCGAAAAAGTTAGAGAAAAAGATAAAGTAGTGGCAAGGTGGTACAGGGAATTGCAACCAGGAGAAAGCTTTACAGTAGAAGCAAGGACAGACTATACAATTCTTGCTGTTGTAATTATAGTAATTGCAGCAGC
Organism: Candidatus Pacearchaeota archaeon; assembly: GCA_025058615.1. Classification (GTDB taxonomy): domain Archaea; phylum Nanobdellota; class Nanobdellia; order Pacearchaeales; family UBA284; genus JANXDM01. The sequence goes on from JANXDM010000017.1 coordinate 8,610, forward strand.
ACTTATCTTTTACCTTATGTTTTTCACAAAAAAAGTTTTGATAAAAAAGAAAGCGATTAAGTTGAAAACAAAAAGGGACGAATTTGCTGCGAAGATTATACTCGTAGCAAAAAATATTGGAACCAAAGAGATAAAAAACGTCAGGCTTGTGGACAATCTTCCCGTAACAACAAAACTCTACGAAAAATTTGGACCTGTAAGGCCGGACAAAATAGAAAGAACAAAACTAGAATGGAATTTTGCTACTTTACTTCCTGGAGAAGAAATTGTTACTTCTTACATTATTTACAGCAAGGTAGGAATGACACACGTAGAACTTCCAGAGGCTCTCTTGAGTTATTATGACGAAAAAAATAAACACCACACTGTAAAGTCTGGAAAGGTCATAGTTCTATAAAACGAAGATTGTCACAATAACCTATTCTTTTGTAACGATCATCTCCTGTTCCTTCGTCATGGTCTCTACTAGAACATATATGTTGTAAATTTAATATTGCTACAGGTAGCTTGTTGCTAAATAAACTAAATAAACAAATAAAAAACTTCCGAATGGATTGAATGATTTTTTATAGGAATTGTGTTACCGATTCTAAGTCTTCAAATTCTGAATCTATCAAATCCAAATCAGAAGCATTCAATTCTTCGAATACAGCATCCATTTCTGCAACATCAGAATTTACTTGCGTAACGGTTGCTGCAACGTCCTGCGGAAGTACTGTTTTTTTTGGTAAAAGAAGTACAATTCCAAGGATCGCTACGACAATAATAAATATAGTAATGATTGTCGTCTTCATTTTTCACCTCCCTCAAGTTGTTTTTCTTGTTTGAGTTTTCTGATTATTTGCATTAGTATTCCATGTGCCTCTTTCAGTTTTTTCTGCGCCTCCTGCATTTTTGCATTTGCTTGCTTTATCGTTTCTTCCACAGGCTCAAGACAATAAAAACCTGTTACCGGGGTTATGTGTGCTGTACTGCACAAATCTTGAGTACAATCTACTTCTACACAAGAAATTCCCTTATTTCTCATAATATCTTCATGGACTTGTTGCCACAAAGCTTTTGATTCTTGATAGGTGGAATTTGCTTCTCGTATTTTTTGCTTAAATTGTTGAAGCAGATCCTGAATTTCTTCTCTGTCTTTTCTACGGTATTTTTCTAAAAATCTTTCTAGTTTCTCTTCCATATGGAGCATTCTCTCTATTACAAGACCCACCCTTCTTTCATGATGGAACATGAAAGCGCTTCTAACAATTTGTTTTATCTCTCTGAACAAGTTCTTCAATTCGCGGGAAATATTTTTTATTTCAGTTACATTACTTGTTTCGTTAAGCCTTGCACACAACACTTCGAATTCTGCTTTTTTGCTTTCTATTAAAGTAATAAAGTTTGCTTTCTCCTCTTGAGAAAGTTTTTCAGAAGCATTTATTCTTGCTTTTATTCTTTCCAAAATTTCAGAGTAATTGGTACATACCCTATCTAAGAATCCAAGAGCTATCTTTCTTGCTTCCTCTCTGGTTTTATTGCATGTCATGTTCGTATTGTATCTGCATGTTCTAAGCTGCTCTTTGATTTCTTGTTTGAAAGTTGTATTATAACGAAATTTATCCCTCA
>JANXDM010000018.1 GCA_025058615.1 Candidatus Pacearchaeota archaeon
GAGATCTTCCCAAAAAAAGAATTTTTCTTCCCAACATTCTTGCACAGTCGACAATGCTTTTTAGTCTTGCTATATGAGAAGAGAAAGTAGTAACGAAAATTCCTACGTTTTCATTTCTTGTTGTTAATAAAACATCTTCCAACAAGTCGCGAGCAATTTTTTCACTCGGCGTTTTTCTTTCTGTGTCTGCGTATAGAGAATCAATTATTAGTGCAAATACTCCTTCTTTCGAGAGTTCTTTCAATCTTTTGTAATTTGGTTTTTTTCCTAATATTGGTGTATTATCAAATTTGAAATCATTTGCATAAACTATTACTCCTTTTTTTGTATGAACGGCTATCATTGCAGTTTGTAATGTGGAATGTGTAACGTTGATGAATTCGACTTCTATGTTTTCGTTTCCTTTAACTATTATACTAGAATTTGTATTAACAATTTTTGTTTTATTTTTTAAAATAAAATTCCCATCTCTTGCTAGAGCTTTCAAGAATTCGATTGTGAATGGGGTTCCTATTATTTCTGCGTTGTAGTTGTGCTCTATGTACGGTACTGCTCCAACGTGGTCCAAATGCGCATGACTAATCAGAATTGCACGAATTTTTTTTCTTAATTCACTTGTTATTGTGTCGTGGGGCAATGCATTTATTTCTCTCAAGATTTTTTCACTATACACCTGTCCTCTTTTATTTTCCAATTCAACTATAGGCGGCATATAAAGCCCCATATCAAAAATTAGAGCATCATTTTCTAGTTCTAGAATAGACATATTCTTTCCTACTTCGCTAAAGCCTCCGATTGTGTGAAATTTTATCATCTTATTATCGTTCCTTCAAAATTTTTTCCTTTCAGGTAGTTTTCAAAATTTTTTAGTTTTTTTCCGTTCATTATCGAAACTTCCAAACCCAACAACTCTGCAGCCTTTACTGCAACAGGATCGAAAGGTACATTCATTCCTTGGGTCAATTTTTTTGGAATTATCTTTCTTAGATTTTTCCAAGAAATTTTTTTAAATGGCCTTGCATTGTAGAATTTCCTTAGGTTTATTTTACTCATTGTGAAATTTTTTGCAAGAAGAACGGAATCGTGATCGGTACTGAATCCAGGTTTCCATCCGCAAGCGATAAGCACTTTTTTCTTTAAAACGACTTTTTTATTTGGATCTTCCAAAATATTTGGGTGCGCATATCTTCCGAAAATTGTTTTTAACAAATATACATTAATCCAAGTGGCGTGAATCCCTATCCAATCCAGCTCGTAATTTTTTGGCTTTGCTATTTTTTTTGCAGCTTTTTGATATTCTCTTGCGCTTTTCTTTCTACAACAAGTTATCACAAATTTTTTTTCCTTTTGTTTTAAGACTATCCGTCTGAATTGTTTTAAAAATTCCGAATCGATCGTTTCCGAAGCTATTAAAGAGCCGCTTAGGGATACAATGAATATTTCTTCCATCTATTTCTTTCGCTACAAAATTTTAAAAACTTTTCTTGCTTCTTTTTGCTTGGGGAGGTAGCTCAGCCCGGGAGAGCACATGGCTGAAGCCCATGGAGTCGGGGGTTCAAATCCCTCCCTCCCCATCTTCATAGAAAATATTAAAAATACAGTAAGCTTAGAAAGAATTAGAAAAACATAAAAAAGAGGAAAATGAAAAAGAAAGCGGCTTTCGAAATGTCTATAAGTACCATAGTCATAATAGTCATTGCGGTAGTTCTTCTTGTGTTGGGGTTAGTGTTTGTAAGACAAATTTTTGGAGTAGGAACTAGAAGTGTTTCCCAGATCGATTTGCAAGTAAGGAATCAGCTTCAAAAGATGCTAGGAGACGAGGGAAAAGATATAACGATCTATAGTAAAGAAGTAAAAGTAAAACCCGGAACCGAGTTTACAACAGCATTTGCAGCTCGAAATCCCGGTGGTGGTTCTGTAACAAATTTAAAATACAAAGTAAAACTAACGCGTGGAAACAATGACTGCGTAGACAAAAACGGGAACATAGGAGACTGGTTTGTTATTCCTGCGAGACTCGAAACACCACAACCTTTCGATTCTTATGATCCAGATATCGCTTATGGTGATATTGTATTGAATATACCGAAAAATGCAGTTTTGTGCAGCCAAAGAATTAGCGTTGTGCTCGTCCATAACAACATAGAAATTGCTGCAGATGCATTTACTTTACATGTTTTACGCGGAGGCTTGTTCTGAGTTGAAAATAGTTTTTTAAACTTCTTTTTTTTATGAGTTTTATGCTGAAAATTTATAATACTTTGACAAAAAAGCTGGAAAAGTTTAAGCCATTAGGAAAAGAAGTCAAGATTTACAGTTGTGGACCGACTGTTTATGATTTTCCACATATAGGAAACTATCGTGCTTTTGTTTTTGTTGATATTTTAAAGAGGTATTTGTTATACAAAAATTACAAAGTCAAACATGTAATGAACATAACAGATGTAGATGACAAAATAATAAAAAAAGTTAAAGAAAGCGGGAAAGCTCTTAGAGAAATTACTTCTTTCTATGAACAAGAATTCAAAAAAGGTTTGGAGGAACTAAATTGTATTCCGGCTGATTTCTATCCACGAGCCACAGAACACATACCACAGATTTGTTCGTTAATCCAAAAATTGTTGGACAAGGGCTATGCGTATCTTGCGGAAGATGGAGTTTATTATAGAATCAAGAAATTCAAAGATTATGGTAAACTTTCTGGAATAAAAAAAGAATATCTGAGAGATGGGTCACGCGTTGCCGTCCAAGAATACAGCAAAGAACAAGCGAGCGATTTTGTTCTTTGGAAAAGATACACAGAAGAAGACGGAAACATCTTTTGGGAACCCGATTTTCTTATTGGTGGAAAAAAAATCAAAGTTAGAGGAAGACCTGGTTGGCACATAGAGTGCAGCGCGATGTCTATGCATTACCTTGGAGAAAGTTTTGACATCCATGTTGGTGGTGTTGACTTAATTTTCCCGCATCACGAAAATGAAATTGCTCAAAGTGAAGCAGCAACGGGAAAAAAGTTTGTTAAATACTGGCTCCATAATGAGCATCTTCTCGTGGAAGGAAAAAAAATGTCTAAAAGCCTTGGTAATTATTTTACTTTGAAGGATTTGTTGGAAAAAGGTTATAAAGGAAACGAAATAAGACTTGTATTTTTGGGTTGTCATTACAGAAAACAATTGAATTTCAAGATTTCTGAGTTGGACGCTGCAAGAGAGAGTTTGAAAAAAATAGTCAATACAATCCAAAGAATAGAAGAAGTAAAAACAAGAACACAAAAATCTTTAAGAAGGTTTCTCTTGCGTTACAAAAAAAATTTCGAAAGAGCCATGGATCTAGATTTGGATACTTCAAAAGCGCTTGCTGTTTTTTTTGAGTTTATTAGAGAAGTAAATAAAAAAATAGATGCAAATGAACTTGGGAAAAAGGAAGCAAAAGAAGTCCTCTTTTTGATTTTCGATTTCGATGAAGTTTTTGGTCTTGGACTCAAGAGAATTTATGAGGAATCAAAAATAAAAGAGATCCCCTTAGAAGTAAAAAAACTTGTAGAAGAACGCGAAAAAGCTAGAAAAATGAAAAATTTCGAGCTCGCCGACATTATAAGAGAAAAAATAAAGAAGCTTGGGTTTTGGGTTGATGATACAAAAGACGGCCCAAAAATAAGAAAAATAAAGTGAAAATGCCAAGAAAGAACTGTCCCAACAAGAAAGAAAATGAAAATAAGTGTCCGTGTATATTTTTAGACTGCCCTCGGCATGGAATTTGTTGCGAATGCCTACAGTATCACAAAACAATAGGAAATCCTACGGCTTGCGTTGTTGGTTTTAGAAAAGGGTTTTCAGAAGAAGAATTAGAAGAATAAAAATGTACAGGTGGTTCCTTACATCTTCTGGAAAACTAGTTATCGCAGGGAAAAATTCCAAACAAAACGAAGAACTAATGAAAAATGTAAAAGAAACAGATGTTGTACTCCATACAGAAGCTCCCGGCTCTCCCTTTTGCATAATAAAAAATCCAGAAGAGAAAGATTTGAAAGAGGCAGCAATTTTTTGTGCGTGTTTTAGTCAAGAATGGAAAAGAAGAAAAAAAGAAACAATAGTTCACATCTTTAAAGGAAACCAAATTTTTAAGGATAAAACAATGAAAGAAGGAACTTTTGGAATTAGAGGAAAAGTTAAAAAGAAAAGAGTAAAGCTCAAGCTTACTTTATGCTTCCAAGAGAATAAGTTGAGAGCAGTCCCTATCAGTTGTTTAAAAGTTTATGGAAAGGGCATTCCGAAAATTATTTTGGAGCCGGGAAAAATAAAGAAAGAGATAATTGTAGAAATAATAAAAAAGAGACTTGAAGATAATGGGATAAAAATCAATGCTGAAGAGATTCTGCAGGCTCTTCCATCGGGAGGATTTTCAATAAGATGAAATACAGAATGATTACTTTTCAGTTGGGAAAAAAGGGACTTTGCGAAAATTTTCTTGAAAGCCTTTCGAAAACTTTTAAAAACCATAAGCTCGTTAAGATCTCAGTGCTCAAAAGCTGTACAAGGAACAGAGATGAGATAAAAAGACTAGCAGAAAAGATTCGTGAAGAAATGGAAAAAAGATACAACAAAAAATTTGTTTCAAAAATTGTTGGGTTTACTATTTTTGTAATAAAATGGCAATAGTTCATGAAGTTCCTCCAGAAAAGTTGATATCTGCTTTGGCAGAAAAATTGAAAACTATGGAAGAGTTTAAGATGCCTGAGTGGGCTTTGTTCGTGAAGACTTCGCCAGCAAAGGAGAGACCACCAGATTCAAGTGATTGGTGGTATATAAGAGCAGCCAGCATACTCCGTAGTATTTATCTTCGTGGGATTGTTGGTGTTTCTCGTCTTCGTGTCAAATATGGCTCAAGAAAAAATAGAGGTATGGCACCAGAAAAATTTTGTAAAGCATCTGGAAAAATAATAAGAACAATACTTCAACAAGCAACGCGTGCAGGCTTGGTTGAGCTTGTAAAAGGAAAGAGAACTGGGAGAAAACTTACCAAAAAAGGTAAAGAATTTCTGGAAAAAGTTGCAGAAGAAATAAAATAAAAATGGAAGAAGAAATTAAAAAAATTACAGAGCAGATTATTTTTTTAGAAAAAATAGCGAAGCAATTTATGACAAAAGAAGCGATAGCAAGGTATGGTAATTTAAAAATTGCGCATCCAGAAATTGCATTGAAAGCTATTTCTTTGATTGCAAATGCCGCGCAACTTGGTCAAATAAAAGATAAGATAACAGACGAAGATTTCAAGACTCTACTTCTTGAGATCCAGAAAGGTAAGAAAAGTTACAGGTTAAATTTCAGAAATGGCAAAGTATAAAAGCTTAATCAAAAAAATAAGACTAGGAAAACTTACTAGGCGTACTAGATGGGCTCCTTTTTGGATAGTTTTTAAAGCACTTGGTAAAGGAAAGAAAGTTCATCCTTCTCACTTTACTAGAATCAAGAGACATTGGCGTAAGAAGAAAATAAAGAAGAAAATAAAAAGAGAAGAGGAAAGAAGAGAAGGAATAAACTTTAAGTCTGGAAGAATAGAAAAGAAATATTGAAAATGGAAAAGGTAGAAAAAATTTATACAATCCCTTTAAGAAAAGAATGGCTAAAGGCTCCAAAAAAGAAAAGAGCAAAGAAAGCAATAAAAGCAATTCGAGAATTTATTGCAAGGCATATGAAAATGTATGATAAAAATCTAGAAAAAATAAAAATTAGCGAATGGGTTAATAAAGCAATATGGTGCCGAGGTATCAAGAATCCACCCCCCAAAATAACAGTTAAGGCAACAAAAACCGATGATAAAGTTTTAGTAGATTTTGTTGGTCTTCCCAAAAAATTCAAACAAGAAGAATCAATTTTGAGAAAGAAAATTGAAAAAGAATTAAAGAGAAAAGAGAAAGAAGAGAAAAAGAAAGAAGAAAAAAAAGAGAAACCAGAAGAAAAGATAGAAAAAAAAGAACAAAAAATTGAAGAAGAAAAAGAAAAAATTTTGCATAAAGAAGTCTTGGAAGGAGATAAAAAGCTATCCAAAGTCCAAAAAAGGAAAGAGCAGATCATTCACAGAAAAGTTTTAGAAAAATAATGGTCCCCTCTGTTCCTCCTTTACCTAAAGAAGTTGTTTATCCTGTTCTGATTGTAGGATTTTTTATCTCTTTTTTTTATGTTTTTGTTTTACTTCAAGAAAATAAAGAAAAAACCCCAAGAGCCAGTTATTTTCCTAAAGTTGCTTTTGTGATTCCAGCGAAAAATGTAGAAAAATACATAGAGAAATGTATAAAGTGTGTTTTGGAGCAAGAATATAAAAACAAGATTTATATAGTGGTGGTAAATGATGCAAGCCAAGACACAACGAGGGAAAAAGTTGAATCGTTGATGAAAAAAAGCTACCACTTAAGGGAAATTATTTTGTTAGAAAGAAAAAAAAGTTTGGGAAAAAAAGCACCTGTCGTTAATACAGGACTCCGCTATGTTTTGAAAAATTTAGATGTTGAGCTTGTTGCCGTTCTTGATGCGGACACTTTTATAGAAAAGGATGTTCTCGTAAAAGCATGTTCGTATTTTCAACACGACGATAAAATAGCAGCAATCACGTGTCCTCTTCTTCCTCATAAGCCGAAAAAATTTCTCGAGAAAATGCAGTATGTAGAGTATGTAATGGCTATGTTTTTTAGAAAATTGTTGAGCAGAATAAATGCTCTTTGTTTTACTCCCGCGTTTTCTATTTTCAGAACTTCTTTCTTTAAAGAAGCTGGCCTTTATAACGAAAACACGTGGACAGAAGATTTCGACATTGCTTTACGTGTTCGTTCTAGGTTCTACAAAATTATTCAAATAGAAGGAAAAGCGTGGTTTATAGCTCCAGATACTTGGAGCAAACTACGAAAAGAAAGAGTCAGGTGGGCTCACGGAACTTTTCAGGCTTTGCTCAAAGATTATAGGTATATGATTTCCCCAAAATATGGGACTGTCGGAACATTTTTTTTACCAGTTACTGTGTTGCTCGGGTTAGCACTTATAATGGTTGCCTTTATGATAGTTGTATATGGAATTTTTTCTTCTTTTATAAATCTTTTACATAACTTATCTTTAGGATGGAGGCCATCTTTAGAATTGAAAATAAATCTTTTCGATATTTCTGTTTTTCTTTCTGATCCAAGAGTTATCTTAGGTTTTTTTGCTTTGTTCTTATCTATCCTTTTTCTTGTTTTTGCACAAAAATACACAAGAGGAAAAATAAACTTGTTCTATTATTTTGTTTTTATCATTCCTTTTTCATGGTTTCTTGCTTATACTCAACTCGAGGGTTTAATAAGATATATTTTTAAGCTCAAAATGACTTGGGGAAAAATGCATTAAAATGTCAAGAGAAGAAACAAAAAGCAATTTACTCGTTGCAGCCATGATAGCATCTTGTGCAATTTTCTTGTTTGGACTTCTGCTTGGAAATTATTTGGCAACAACAAGAATAGAAAAATTTCAAGAAACAGAAGAGTTTTTTCTTGTTCAATTGATTGCCCTAGAATTTAGGGAACCATTAGTTCGTGATGTTTGTGGCATAGAATGGGAAGAAATTTGGGAATTCAAGACAAGCTTGGGTAGAATGTTGACCTCATTAGAAAAAAGATTGGGAAAAGACAACAAGAAACTAAAAACAAGGAAAGAAATTTATGAACTGATAGAAATAAAAATTTTTAACATTTTGGAAAGAATAAAAGAAGAATGCAATGAAGATTTTGACCTTGTTTTATTCTTTTATACAAACAAAAAAAATGATCCTCTCGGAAGCGTTGCCGCGTGTGAAGACCAAGGTCTTATTATAGATCAAATAGTTCGTGAAAGAGAGAAAAAAATAAATGTGTTTGCTTTCGACATCAATTCAAAAAATGTTGCTTCTATTACGCTCAGGAAAAAATATAATATTACTAGAGCCCCGTCCTTAGTCATAAATGGAAAGACATATGGATACTTAACAAAAAAAGAAATAGAAAAATTACTAGATTCATAACATGCTTGAAAACTCGAAAAGCAGAAAAATTTTTCTTTTTATCTTATTTTTTCTAGCTACTTCTTTTTTTGTATTTCAACATTCTCGCTATCTTGGGTGGGACTTTGCAGCATATGTTTTGAATGCAAAATATCTTTTTTCTGGTGGCGATTATTTTGAGTGGGGGCGTTCTCCTTTAATGCCATTCTTAATAGGTATTTTTTCCCTAGTTTCTTTCGGAAATTATTTAGTAGCAGAATATCTTTATATTGTTTTTGTTTCTTTTTTGTTGTTTTTTTCTTCTTTGTTTTTGGCAAAAAAAGCAGGGCTCGATTCTTTAATTTTTTACGGGGTTCTCCTTTCTCCATTTTTGCTTTTGTCTGGCTTGGCAGAAGGTACAGAGCTTCTTTCTTTGGCGTTGATTACGCTTGCTCTTGGTTTTTTGCTTTCTGAGAAAAGAAAAGATTTTTTTTTAGCAGGAATTTTTATGGGGCTGGCATTTCTCGCTCATTACCGAAATATAATCTTTCTTGCTTTATTGTTTATCAAAAGACCAGAGGCAAAAAAATTTTTTCTTTCAATTTTTGCTTTTGTTCTTGTGATTTCTCCGTGGTTTCTCTATAATTTTTTCGCTAGCAGTAGTTTTCTTACCAGCATCGTAGATAGTTATGCTCAAAACATATATTTTCGTTGGCATCTTTTCGAAAAGTTTAGTTTAAGCCATTTAATGAAAGCTTTCAATTATTATTATCTTATCTTCTTCTCTTTAGGAATTTTCCTTTTTTTGAAAAAAAGTAGAGACAAAAAAAACGTCCTTATTATCGAGGTTTTAATGCTTGTAATTTTTGTCTTAGTGTTATTTTTTTACTCACGAATTCCTCTTAAAAATATAAGGTACTTGTTTTTGCTTGTCTTGCCGATTTCGTATTTTTCTTATGTTTTTTTTACTTCTCTGAATAAGAAGACAGCAACTATTATTTTTGTTTCTCTGGTTATAATTAATTTTTTGTCTTCTTTTTTTATCTTCTCTTTTTTTTATGACAACAATAGAAAGCTTTACGAAGAAGTAGCAACTAGGTTGGATAAAAAATGCGTACATGCTTCTGATATGTGGGTTTTTTTGAGTTATTTTGGAATTCCTACAGAGCAGATGCCTTGGAATGAAGAAGAATTTTTGTCAGAACTAAAAAAAGGAAAAAAATTTATAATATTCGGATCTTTTGAGCCACCCTACATATCTAATAAAACTTTTCTTAAAAATTTTCCACATATTTTTGAAACCTCTTTCTATGTTATAATTGGTGAAGAAAATTCATGCTTGGGAAAATATAAGATCAACAAATCTTATTTAGCAACTATTAGAGAAAAAAACTTAACA
>JANXDM010000019.1 GCA_025058615.1 Candidatus Pacearchaeota archaeon
TTTTCATTTTTAAAAAAACGCACTCAGTAGCTTAACGATTATTATTCTTACTGTAAAAAAAGTAATCAAAGAGCATGTTGTTAATATTGGAATATATTTCAAACCTTCTTTTTCTTCTCCTTTTGTTATCAAACCAAGGACCAAAGAGCTGAAGAGTGAAGTAACAATAAGCAAGATTATACAAAATATTTTCAAAAGAGAAATGTCTATTTTTATTGGAAAAACTGTCAGAGGTAATTGTGCGGTAACCTCTTCTGGAGGGGTTTCTATTTCTGCAAGGGTTGTTTGCATTGTTTCTGTAAGTACAGAACTAAGTCCAAAGAGCAAAGGAGCAACAAAAGCAACGGCAATTATTATAAAAATAGTGTACATCAGTACACTCGTATAAACTTGTTTTCTTGTTATGTATTGCTGTCTCAAACTTGCAGCGGATTCTTCCAACAAGGAAGCAAGCTCTCCTCCGGAAGTTATACCAAAGATTATTAGTTGTATTGTCCTTTCTACTAACGCAGATTTTATTCTTTTAGTCATTTCTGCAAGAGATTCTGTTATATCTGTTCCAGTGGCTACTTCTTTTGCAACACGTTTGAACTCTTCGTTGAGAACGCCAAATTCCTCCCTCGCAGAAACAAGTAAAGCCTTATCTGTGGTCAAGCCTGCCCTCAAGTTTGTTGCCATTAATTGCAAAGCATCCGGCAAAGAAGCTTCGACTTGTTTTGCTCTCCCTTCTGCTTTCAAATTGAGTATCAAATAAGAAAAACCAAGAACTATGAAAAAAGTTCCAATAGCAGAAGGAAAAGCGTAAATCCATCCAAAAAAGAGAAAAATAAAGATAAAAGTTGCAAATCCTATAACAAGTGCAAGAAAAATGATAAAACCCGCTAGTTCTTCTATATCTTTTTTCAGACCAGCAAAAACTGCAATTTTTTTTATTTTTTCAGTGTACCAATGCATGAAGCGTGCCAGAGCTTCGTACATTTTATATCAAAGGTGGCCTTCTTGATTTTATAATCCCTAAAAAAATGATTTGAAAAAGTACAACAAAACCAAGAATAGAAAAAATTATTAGCTTGTAGTTTTCTCCCAGGGGCCTGACAAAAGTTGAGAGGACTATAACGAAAGTAATTCCTAGAGCGGGAAAAATGATAGAAAAAACCATATAAAACATTGTAGAAGGAGAAAGTCTCCCACCATAAGCTTGAATTTCTGTGATTTGTTCTTGTACGAGAGAATTAACAATTTCTCTCAAAACTATGGAGATATCTGCTCCTACCTGCATTCCTGTGATGATTTGCCATATGGCCCGTCGGAAAAAAATCGAAGGATTATTCCTCGAAATTTTCTCTAAAGCCTCGACCGCAGGAACCCCAGATTCCATGGAATTTATTGCTTTTTGAAATTCTACAGAAATTAAACCATAGTTGCTTTTAGCTATATTCTTCATCGCATTGAAAAAAGTTATACCAGCGTTTAGTTGTATCATTAATGCTCTTATCGCAGGAAGTAAATTTACGTTTATGTTTCTTATGCGTCTAATGATTAAAAGTTTTGGATAATTCATTTGCTGCAAGAACATGAAAAAGACAAGGATAAAGGCAATCAAGAAACCATACAACAAGTTTGCATTTACGATTTTGAATATTATAATAAAAAGAGAAGTAAAAATTATAAAGTTGAGCATGGTCGTTGCATAACACAAAGCAAGATATTTGTCTGGCTTTATAGAAATGTCTGCTTGTTCAAAATATAATTGTAAATTTTTTTGTTTTGTGGCTATTTTCTTTCCTATCGGTAAAAAAATTTTTGAAAGCTTTTCTAGAAATCTTTCGGGATAAAAAGAAAATGGTATCTTCATGTTCTAACTTTTTTCTTTTTTATTTTTTCTTTAATTTTCCAATTTCGCTTTAAATAATAGTTCTGAATTACTTCACCTATGGCGTTCATTTCCCTTATATTATTTTTTACAAGGTACTCCAAAATTGCTTTTTTTTCTGCAAGATCTTTGTTTATTTGCGAGAGACTCATTCCAGTATACCTGCTCAAATCTTCCAACAAGCGTACAGATTCAGAATGTTTTATTATTTTGTCTGTGGAAGGTTCCCATCTGTATAAAATATTTGGTTTGACTCCGTGCTTGTCGGATTCGTCAGGAACGAATTCTGCAACTTGCAATACGCGTCTTATTCCTCTTCTCCTGTCGCGAAACATTACTATATTCATGTCTACGGCTTTCAACAAGTTTGGAGCAATACTTATCGGGGGATTGACTAGTCTTGCTATAGTTTCTGCAGCGGTGTCTGCATGCAATGTTGCATAAACACTATGGCCCGTATGCATAGCTTCGAAAAGAACTTCTGCAGTTTCGTGTTTTCTTACCTCTCCGAGGATGATTCTGTCAGGGCGCATCCTGAGGCTGTTGACCAACAAATCGAGCATTGTTACTTCTCCTTTTCCTTCTGGGTTTGGAAGTCTTGTAACCAATGGAGTCCAATATAAATTTTCTGGTAGTTGCAATTCACGAGTGTCTTCTATACTTATTATTCTGTGATTTATAGGAAAGAAGGGGGTACATACATTAAGCATTGTTGTTTTTCCGCTTGCTGTTCCTCCAGAAAATATGATGTTCATTTCGTATTGAATTGCCAACCATATTAAAGAAAAAACTTCAGCATTACAAGTTTTGTTGTTTATGAAGTCTACGATCGTCCACGGTTCTCTGGCGAATTTTCTTATTGTTATAGTATTTCCTTTTGTGCATATTGGATATAGAACAGCATTTACTCGATCTCCAGTGATTAGATGGGCGTCCAGCATGGGAGTAAGGGTGGTTATTTGTCTTCCGACCCTTCTTGCTATTATAGCACTATAATTTTCTATTTGTTTTTCTGATTCTAATAATAAATTCGTTTCCATCCAACCATACTCTTTATGATAAACTCTGACGGGTTCTTTTGCGGAAGTTATTACAATCTCTTCCAAATTCGGATCTGCTATCAATAATTCTATGTTTCCAAGACCAAGCATTTCATTAATCAACAAACCACTTAAAAAATTTATATTTTCTTTTGGAAGCTTAAATTTTTGTAATAAAGAAGAAGCCTTTTCTTTTAAATTTTCTTTAAGTTTTTCTATAATATTGATGTCTGTAATTTCGGAAGTGCCTATATCTATCATTGTGATAAGTTTTTGTTTTGTTGTTTCCAACAAAGCTCTTGTAGGTTTTGAAACTTCCGGAAGCTTTATATAATAAAATTTTCCTTTTTCAGTGTCAAAAATATTAACTTTTGTAGAAACATTGTTTGCTGCGATTTTATAACTTACAATCAGTTTTCCTTTTCTAAATTCTTGTTCCTCTTTTATTTCTTTTTTTACTGTTTCTTCTTCCAGTTTTTTTTCCATAGAAATAGGTACCGGAAAACCGAGTTTTTTTTCATAATCTTCCGATATACTTTTTTTTTCTTCTTTTTGTTTTGGTAACGGAACAGGAATTTCATAAAATTTTTTTATGTTATTTTTGATTATTTTTGTTTTTCCTTTTTTCATTTTCTTATTAAAATAGGTTCTCCAAATGTAGGATATTTCAATTCTGCCAGACCATGCTCCACCAGAATGTTACACCATTCTATTGCCTCATCTTTTTCTATTTTGAACATTTGGGTTATTTCGCTTAACTTCAAGCTTTTGTGCTTTTCCAATAACTCATAAAGAACATCTAATTGTGTTTCTGTTCTTTCGGCAATTTTCGGAAGAACTTCTTTCTTTATTTCTTCCTTAGATCTTTTTTTTATCTCTTTTTTCAAATCATGAGGTTTTTTCATGATTTCGATCATTTTTTCTCTTTCTTCTTTTTCCATGTCTTCTTTCTTTTCTTTCTCTTTTTTCCTTTCTTTTTCAACTTCTTTTTCTAGTATTTCTTCTTTCATTTTTTCTTTCAATTCTTCTATTCTTTTTCTTTCTTCTTCGATTTTTTTTCTTTCAGTTTCTATTGCTGTCCTTTCTTTTTCTATCTTTTTTCTTTCTTCTTCTATTGTTTTTATCATCTTTTCTAATTCTGCTTTTAACTTTTCTTCTTTTTCTCTTTCCAATTCTTTTTCCTTGTATTTTTCGATTTCTCTTACTAAAGCAATTCTTTTTTCCTCTATTTTTTTCATGAGTTCTTTTTCTTCTTCTTTTCTTCCTTTTTCTTTTGGAACTCCTATCTCTACCCTTGCTCGCAAGCTGCTAACGATTAAAGAAAAAATTATTAAAGCAAGGCCAGAAAACAGAATATAAAGAGCTCTTTCTTTTGAAATTTTGTCTGTAAAAATTTGTCCGAATGCTTCTTTTTGAAATTCTTTTAAAATTTCTAGATGTAAAGAAAAAAGCCAAAATGCAAAAAAAATAATTAAAGATAGACCGATCCAATACACGAAATGCAATTTTCTTATTCCACGGGGTTTTTCTACATAGCCTTTTTCTATGTAGCATCTTCTGACTGTGTTTCCATCCCAAATTTTGTTCAGAACATCAAGACCTTTTATTACTCGTCCTATTATAGTGTATTCTCCATCAATTTCTGGTAGATCCTTAATGCAAATATAAAAATGATCCAAAAGCGCTTTCGACGGTTGTTTTTTTGAATTTGTCAAACCAACCGTTCCTTTCACGTTTTTTAAGTAAGGTCTTATTATTTTTTCTGCTGTCTCTTTTTCTTCTACTTTTTTTCTTAACTGTACAAAATAAGGGTTGCAATTATAAAAAACCATCCCATCTAATTCTCCGAGTAGAGCCTTTGCAATTATTTCCTTTACAAGAGGAACATCTTTATGAAACAATTCTATAAATATTGTTCCTCTGTAAGTCTCGAGAATTAGTATTTTTGTTACTTTTTCATCGAAAATATCTTGAAGATAAGATTCGCTATATCTTTTTTTTAGTTTCTGGATGTCCATTTTCAAGTAAGATTTATAAACAATCCCCTCTTTTTATCTACGAAAAATTTGTTTTTTATAAATCTTACTGAGAATGAAAAAAAGAGGAAAAAAAGCACAAGTAAGTGTGGAATTTTCTTTGCTTTTGGGACTGGTAACTCTTTTGCTCTTAGCTATAATAGGAATAGCCTACTACTATTCTGGATCTGCAAAAGCGCAAATAAGAGTTAATACGATAGAAAAGGCTGGAAAAAAAATTGCGGATACTGCAGATTCCATATGCTTTCTAGGAGCTCCGAGCAAGGCAACAATTCAAGTGAACATTCCTGAAGGAGTCGAAGAAGTAAAAGTTCAGAGTAATGGTATTCACGGTGTTTTGTTTAAAGTAAAGATAAGAGGCAATGTAGTTACAGATTTATTTTATAAGACCCAATGTCCTATTTTGATTGATGACCAAACTCTTGTTGGATTAAAAAAACAAGGGACCAAGACTATAGTTGTTATAGCCGAAGAAAATAAAGTTAGAATAACAAGAACATGAAAATAAAAGCACAAATTGCAATTGAATTTGTTTTGCTAGTTTCTGTAGTAATTGGTATAACCACAATTCTTATTGCTACTGCTAATTTTAACATAGCTCTTGCAAGACAAAAAAATGAGCAAGAAATATTGGAAGACTTCGCAAATTTCTTGCAGCAAGAACTTATAATTGCAAGCAAAATGCATCCTTTTTATGCAAGGGAGTTTATACTTCCTGAAAGAATAGCAGGAAAAATTTACACGGTTGTTGTAGAGGATTATTACCTTGTTGTCGGAACTCCAAGATTTAATGTAACAAAAGGAATTCCTCTTGTCGAGCGTGACTGTAGAAACTTCAAGACAGGAAAAAACAATATAACAAAAACAAAAGATGGTTTGAGGATAAATTGTTAAAATGAGAAAAAAAGCACAAGTATGGGCCCTAGATTTGGCAATAAGTTTAATAGTTTTTGTTGGTATAATTTTTATTTTTTATAGGTATTCTGTAAGTTTTGCTCCTGAACAAATAACTTTACAAAAAATGATAAAGGAAGGAGGAATGATCTCAGAAAACTTGCTGTCCGAAGGTTATCCGCCCGATTGGAACGAGAAAACAATAGATAAAGTTTATATGTTTGGCTTTTTAACTAATAATCTTTTGAATGAAAGTAAATGGTCAAAATTTTGTGAATGGAGTAATGATGAAACTTTATATCCAAAAGTAAAAAAGAAAGTTGGAACGGAATTTGCTTTTTATATTGTTTTTGACAAAGATAGCAATGGCGTCTTAAGAATGGGTGGGTGGGAGGAAATTCAAAATTGTGATCAAGCAGGAAAAATACCACCAGAAAATGCAGCCCAAATAGTGAAGATAGAAAGGCTTATAGCTTACAAATCAGAAGGAAGAATAATTCCTATGAAAATGATCTTGTTTTTGTGGTCATATTCAAAAACTTAAAAATGAAAAAAAATAAGAAAGCATATTTTTTTACGCTGGACGCTCTTTTTGCTTTGACAATTTTGCTTGCTATAATAATTCTTATTCCTTTTTCCCATATTAGAACCACTCCAGAAAAATACAAAATTTCTTTTTTGCAAGAGGATATGCTCACAATTCTTTCAAATATTAAGATAAAAGAAATAAACAACAGCTTGATAGAAGAAAATTTGGCGCGTCTCGATTTTACGACCAAAGAATTTTTGGAAGAAAGAGACTCTTTACTTGATACAATAACAAAAATTTGGGCTTCGAATGCTACAAATTCTTTAAATATAACAAGAAACATTACAAGTATCTTTTTTTCTGAAGTTTTTTCTCCTAAAGACAATGTTGGTTTATTTTTTGTTAGAGGAGGAGCATTGGAAGCCGTCTTTTTGAAAAATGATACAGGATTAGAATCCAGCAAAGGAGCTGTTGTTGCACACAAATTTGTTACCGGAGCAGAATTTGGTGTTATTGGCGGCTATACAGGCCGAGCTTATAGATACAAAAAATGGAGAGAAAAATTTATTTATTTCGGAGGTTATGTCGGAGACGGAGAAATAATTCAAAGGTTTAAATTGCCAAAAGAATCTAATGTTTCTTCTTTTGTTATAGAAGCGGCAATAATGATACACAATTCTACAAATCCTTTCGACGATTTTAATATAACTATAAACGATAATTACATCGGAACTTATAGGAGAGCAGAATCCGAGCTAAAGCCACTAAGAATAGAACTCAGCGAAGAGCAAATAGAGAAAGCTAATTTTTCAGAAAACAATTATATAAAATTTTCTAGCAATGTTAGAAACAAAAATCTTTACATTGCAGGGGGGTTCATAAAAATAAAATATAAAACACCTACAATTTCTTATTTCGGCCCTGAAGAAATAATTTTACCAGAAATAAGAGGAGCGATGAACATTTATGACTCTCTTTATATCCCAGGAAAAATAACAAGTATGACATTACACTTGAGCTATGAACAACAAGCAAATACGACTCCTTTTATAAGACTAGGAAATGCTACATTGTGGCGTGACGAAAGAACGAACAAGACAGGAGCATACACAATATTTCTAACAAATGAAAATATTTCTAGTAAACTTGCAGAAGCAGGCCTTACGTATGATGATATAAGCAAAAAAACAGTTCCTTTGAGAATAGGTCTTGAAGAGATATGGGCGAATATTTCAGGAGGAAACGCAGATGTTATTTTGATAACTGATGTTTCTGGTAGTATGAGGTGGACACTGGTAAATTCTAGTGATGGAATTATTCGTAATTGCACAGATCCGCAATTGTTTGAAAATACAACACAACGTCTTTCTTTGGCAAAATGTCTGAATAAGGAATTTATAGATGCTATATTAAACTCTACTGGAAATAGAATCGGCTTGATCTCTTTTAGAACAGCTGTAGAAAATACTCATCAACTTAGCGTTAATAGAGAGACCCTTCATGAACAGATAAATGCTTATACTGCTTCGGGGGGTACATGTATTTGTTGCGCTATTAATGAGGCTTATACTTTGTTTGACAAACCCGAAATAATTATTCCTAGAGGAAGAAATGAAATTTATTGGAAAACAACAATAACTTATTCTTGCGGTGATAGTTGTGGATTTAATGTGAGCCTTCCTTCGCAATGCAATATTTCGAATTGGACTCGATTAAATTTTAATGATAGTGCTTGGAATAACCAAGTTCTTCCTATTTCTAGCTTAGGTCAAGAAAATGCTGTGATATATTTCAGAAAGAAATTTTATCTTCCTACAAGCGTCAAAGAAGATGGATTGTTTCAAGTAAATCACCAACGTGGGATAGAATGTTACCTCAATGATAATCTTATCGGGAGAGATGATAGTTGTGTAACAAGTTCTTCTTCGACAAACCCAAACTTGTGGCCCAGCCAGTGGAATGTTTCAGCTTCTTACTTTAGAATCGGGGAAAACATTTTGGCTTGCAGAATAAGGTCTGGGAGCGGATCAAATAGAAGGGGGCTTTATTTTGATGCTCAGCTTACTGCAACAACAGTTTCTGGAGAGAGAAAAAGATTCGTTGTAGTAATGAGTGATGGTATTGCTGGCCTTACATGTGTTAACCAAACGGGCATTCCAAATGAAACGTGTGCCTCCGTTCCAACGCGGAGAGTCTACAACGGGACTTCTACTTCTGGATTTGCTTGTTGTAGTGGAGATCAAACTCATGAAAATTGTAACGGAACAGCATGTCATGCCGCAATGAATAATACAGTTTGGAGTGCTAATAGAACCTATCACGAAAAAATAAAAGCAGGAGGAGGTA
>JANXDM010000001.1:0-55722 GCA_025058615.1 Candidatus Pacearchaeota archaeon
TTTTTCTAATACCTCTTTATGTTCCATATAAGAAAAAAATTTTTTTAATTTTTAAATTTATTTCAATCTTCTTCGAAAAAATCTATTCCAAAACTTTCCTCCAAAGCTTCTTTTTCTCTTTGTTTTAATTTTCCTCTTCCAACAATTTGCGGACTTTCGACTCCAGTCACTATTAGTAAAACTCTCAAAGTTTTTCCCATGTCTTCAGAAAGTTGGGCCCCCCAAATAAGCTTTGCCTCCTGGCTTATCCTTTTGCTCACTTCTTCTATTATTTTCTTTGCTTCTTCTAAAGTTAAATCTAGCCCCCCTGTAATGTTCACTAGAGCCCCTGTTGCATTGGTAATATCCACATCAAGCAAGGGGTTTTCTATTGCTTTTTCTATAGCTTCTTCAGCCCTGTTTCCAGAGTCGCTTTCTCCTACTCCTATCATTGCTACACCCCCATCAGACATTACTGCCTTTACATCTGCAAGATCAAGATTAACAAGCCCTGCTTTTGTTACGAGTTCGGTAATTCCTTTTACGGCATTTGTCAGGATCTCATCAGCTATTTTAAAAGCAGTATGTAAAGGTAAATCAGGAACAAGTTCTAAAAGTTTATCATTTGGAATAACTATAAGAGTGTCTACAGCGCTTTCAAGTCTTTCCAGACCATACATTGCATTTTCAAATCTCTTTTGGCCTTCTATTGTAAAAGGTAGGGTAACAACTCCTATAGTAAGAATTCCTTGCTTTTTTGCTATTTCGGCAATTACTGGAGCAGCACCTGTTCCTGTTCCTCCTCCAAGACCACAAGTAATAAAAACTATATCTGCTCCTTGGATTGCTTTCTTTATTTCATGTTCCGACTCTTTTGCTGCTTCTTCCCCTATCTTTGGGTTGCTTCCAGCACCAAGACCGTGCGTTAATTCTTTCCCGATTAAAATTTTATGATCAGCATAAGTATAAAGTAAATCCTGTGCGTCTGTATTTACCGCTATACATTCGGAGCCAATTATCCCTACTTCTTTCATTCGTGTTAGTGTATTTCCTCCAGCACCACCAACTCCAAAAACTTTAACAGAAGCCCTTTGTCTCTTTACAATTTCTTCTAATTCTTTATCTATTTCCAGAGTTTCTGCAGGCCTGAAGAGTTCCGCCATTTTGGGTTTTTGGAAGGAAAAAGTATATATAAATTTTATTGGTTTGAATCATTAGCTTTTTCGAAAATAACCTCTTTATTTATAAGTTTTTTCGCTTTTTTTTCAAGAGTTTCGGGAATATCCCCAAATATCTTAATTTTTATTTTGTTATCTTCTTCTTTAATCTCGAACTTTACCCCAAACCTTTTTGCCAAGACTTCCAGTTTTTCTTTATCGTCTTCTATAATTCGCAAAATTTTGAATTTGTATTCGAGTGACTTACCTGCTAGAGGGTGATTAAAATCAAGAACTACCCTTCCCCCTGTTATAGCTATAACTTTTGCTATTATTCCATTAACATTAACGAAGGTATCTCTTTTGGGTTCTGACTCAAAAGCTCCCAAAGGAAATGTTTTTACAAAAGAAGGATTCCTAAAACCATAAGCTTTTTCCGGATCTATTTTTACGATATATTCCTTTCCCAATTCTTTTCCAATCAAAGCTTCGTCGAATCCTTTTATAACTTCTCCTTCCCCTATAAAAACTTTCAAAGGTTTGAATTCCTTTCCCTCGACAAATAAATTATTTCTTTTCGCTTCTTCTTCATTTGTCGTATCAAAAACAAAGCCATCTTGCATGCAAGCAGTAAATTCCACTTCTACGAGTTCTCCTTTTTTTGTTTTTCTTTTTTCCATAAAAGTGTAAATACCCAAAATCTTTATAAATTCTTTTCGTTTGATGCTTTAATGAAAACAGTCTACGCAACAGATCTGAAACAAGGCAGTACAATTTGTATAGAAGGAGAACCATGTATTGTCAAAAGCGTAGATATAAGTAAAACAGGAAAACACGGAGCTAGCAAATGTAGAATAGAAGCAGTCGGTATTTTCGACTCGAAAAAAAGAATTGTTGTTGTTCCGGGCTCTGATCGTTTTGAAGTCCCGATGATAGAAAAAAGAAAAGCACAAATTCTCGCTGCAGAAAAAGAGAAAAAAATTGCTAGTATCATGGATCTAGAAACTTTTGAAACTTTCGAGATCCCTATAGAAAAAGACTTAGAAATTGAAGAAGGAAACAACGTGGAATACTGGCAGTTTGGAAACAAAAAAATTATAAAAAGAATTTTATAAGATGGTAAAATTAGAGGCTGCTTACAAAAGACTTTTTGTTGATATTTTCGTCTGCAGAAAATGTAATACCAAGATCAGAGCAAACCCAAGAAAGATAGCAGAAGGAAAAATAAAATGTAGAAAATGCAAGGGAAATGTTTTTAGAGCAAAAAAGAAAAAAGCAACAAAATAAGATGAAATTCTTATATTATGATTTGATCTTTCTTGTGGTTTTTTGTCTATTCCTCTTTTTCTTTTTAAGGGCACGCAGAAAAAAAATCAAGAGAGAGGGGGTATTGTTCTTATATAGAACGAAAGCAGGCCTGGTTTTTATAGAAAAAGCAGCAAAAAAATTGGATAAATTTTTAAAAATTTTTGGAAAAATTTCTGTTATTGTTGGTTTTTTCATGATGGTTTTTTGTTTTTATCTTCTGATAAAGACTTTGTTTTTAACAATTAGAGTTCCTCTTGGTGTCCCTCCTCTCCTTCCTCTTGTTCCATATGTTCCGCAGGCATTAAAGCTTCCTCTTCCTCCTTTCTATTTTTTTTATTGGATTATAATTGTCATAGTTGTTGCGGTAACACACGAATTCTCTCACGGTATTTTTGCTGCACACCACAAAATAAAAATAAAATCTACCGGATTTGGCTTTTTGGGGCCTTTTCTTGCAGCATTTGTGGAACCTGACGAAAAGCAGCTTGCAAAAACAAAAAAGAAAGCACAATTAGAAGTATTTTCTGCAGGAAGTTTTTCTAATCTTGTCTTTGCGATAATTTTCCTTCTTGGATTGCAACTTTTCTTCTTTTTTGCATATAAACCTGCAGGAGTTTCTTTTACATTTGTTTATTCATCTCTTAACCTTTCTGAAATAAAAAGTATAGGTAATTATAGTGTAGAAGAATTCTTAAATCTTTCAGAAAAAGAAATCAAAAAATTATCAGAAAAAGACGTTCTTGAAGTAAAAACAGAAAACGCTACTTATTATTTGGATAAAAAATTACTACAAGAAATAATTTCTTCAAAAAGATTGATACAAAAATACAAAAAAATCATAGCCTATGATGATACGCCAGCATTCAGAGCAAGACTTGAAGGAGGGATTATCAGTATAAACGGAGAAAAGATAAGAAAAGCGGAAGACATTTCAAAAATATTAAAAAATTATAAACCTGGAGAAAAAATAAATTTAACAACCAGTAAATCCAGTTACCATATTGTTCTTGCTGAACATCCTTCTGAAAAAAACAAACCTTATCTCGGAATTGCCTTTGTGCAACTACAAGGAACGAATAAATTTTTTTCTTCTTTGACCGCTCCTTTATTCTCTCCAGGGCTCTATGTAGAAACGAGAGGAAACGAACAACTAACTAATTTTTTTCGTGATCTTCTTTTGTGGTTAGTTTTGATATGTTTCTTTGTTGCTATTTTTAACATGCTTCCTTTGGGTTTTTTAGATGGGGGGAGAATGCTTTATGTCTTGTCCCTTATGATAACAAAATCTAAAAAGAAAGCAAAGAACATCTCTGTAATTTTTTCTTATATTGTACTTTTCTTAATTTTTCTCCTTATGATTGTGTGGATGATCGTATAAAAAATTTTAAATTCTTATTGTTTTAAAATTAAAGGGCCGGTAGTTCAAAGGTAGAACGCCGCTCTCGCTAAGCGGAGGTTACGAGTTCGAATCTCGTCCGGTCCATAAAAAAGAAAAATATTTAAAGAAAAAGCGACTAAAAAAGAAATGGGGAAGAAAAAGAAGAGGGGGTGTAAATAAGTTTAAAAAATTTTCTTTTTTATTTTTTTCTTTTTTAAAATTCTAAAATACCTTCACGCGTAAGAGCAACGAATTTAATTCCGACAGGAATCCCCAACAACGCAGAAATAAGAGCCATGTGTTCTTTTCCATCGCCAGAGGCTATGCTCAGAGCAATTTCCATTCCGGAAAATTTGTTTTTTAATTTTCTTCTTAACTCTTCTATGATCTCCTTTATCGGCTTGCTAAAATCGACAGAGATTATTTCTGCTTTCTTAGAGAAGTCGAAATGCTTAACTTTAGAAATAATAGAATCATCACATATTAAAAAAATTTTTTCCCATTCTCCTCTGTTAACAAGCCCGGCAACTTGACTCCACGTGCCTTTCCCGGAAGAAAGTAATGCAACAAATTCCATCAAAGAAAATGTTTTCCAATATTTATAAAATTTTGTGAAAAAATTTAATAAGTCTCCCTTCTACAAAGAATTATGAAAGAAATTCCTCTTGCGGAGATAACTTTGAGAAAATATGAAAAACCAACTAACTTAAATTATAGACAATTAGCAAAAAAAATTTGTCTTTCTTTGGGTTTGTTGCAATCTGGGGATTCTCGCGATATTGTCGTTGATATTCTGCTCGTTTTAAAAAAAGCACAAAAAGAAAAAAGAGAATTGACCGTAGAAGAAATAAAAAAAGAACTTCTCGCATCTAGAGAAAAAAATGGATTAGAAATTAAAGGAATAGCCGACTCAAACATAAGGAGGCAACTAAAAAAGTTGAGAGATATCTTGCTTGTGGAAAAAAGAGCAAACAAATATAGACTTAACGAATTTTTGAAATTGCACGAAATTTTTGAAAAAAAGATAGAAAAATTTTATTTTCCAAATTTAATAGAAAGGATAAAAGAATATCTAAAAGAATTCGATGAGATATAAAGATAGGTTTAAAAATCTCCTCTTCTAAAAGTGTTTAGTTCCAAAAATGAATTTCAAAGAAGCTCTAGAAGAATTAAGAAAAAAAAACAAAAAAAGAAATTTCGATCAGACTTTAGAGCTAATAATAAACTTGAAAGATTTCAACATTAAGCAAGAATCTTTTAATCTTGTTATATCGTTACCGCACCCCTTCAAAAAGAAAAAAATTACTGCTTTTTTGGAAAGCAACCTACCATATAAAATTTTGGAAAAGGTTATCACCAAAGCAGACATGGAAAAAATTAGCAAAAGAGAAATGAAAAAAATAATAAAAAAAAGCGATTTTTTTATAGCAAACACAAAACTAATGCCGCTGATAGCTATGAAATTTGGAAAACTCTTAGGATCTAGTGGAAAAATGCCGGATCCTGCTGCTGGGTGTATAATTTCAAAAGAAGACGAAAAAACGATAAAAGAAATAATCGAAAGATTAAACCATATAGAAAAAATAAGAGTGAAAGAACAGAGTATAAAATTGCCCGTAGGAAAAGAAAGTATGGAAGACGAAAAACTTCTGGATAATATTAAAGTCGCTTTCAATACAATTATAGAAAAACTCCCAAAAAAAGAAAAAAATGTTAAGAATGTAATCTTAAAATTTACTATGAGTCCTTGGGTTCAAGTAAAATGAAAAAAATTTCTGAAAATAAAAGAAAAGCATTAGAAGAACTTCTAAATTTAATAAATTCATACAATACAATTATGATTATTTCAATAAAAGGGATCTCTTCTCAACAACTACAAAAGATTAAAAAGGAGTTAAAAGACTTGGTGGTGTTTAAAGTTTATAAAAAAAAGATCATGGAAAAGGCGTTTCAAATGTGTAAAAAAGAAAATATAATTGAGATGGTAGAAAACTTAGAAGAAAATTATGCGGTTGTTTTTTCTAACAAAGATCCTTTTGAAATTGCTGCTTTACTAGCAAAAAATAAGATTCCGAAAAAAGTGAGAGCGGGACAAATCTCTCCTTCAGACATAATCTTGGAAGCAGGCCCAACAGATTTGCCTGCTGGTCCGGCGCTTTCTGAAATAAGTAAGCTTGGAGTAAAAACCAGCCTTGAAAAAGGAAAAATTATAATAAAAGAAACGAAAGTATTGGTTAAAAAAGGAGAAAAAGTACCAGAAGTTGTTGCTTCTGTTCTTTCTTCTTTAGAAATTTATCCTTTACATATTAGTCCAAAACCTTTAACAGCATATGATTCCCGCACAAAAAAAGTATACAAAAACATAGAGATAGATATAGAAAAAATAGTTCAAGAATTGAGAGATTGTTCTTTCAAGGCAAAAACTCTTGCTCTAGAGATTAAATACATATGCAAAGAAACAATAAAAGAATTATTAGTAAAAGCTGCAAATCAAGCAGTAGTATTATCAAAAAATTTAAATAATTAAGTTGAATGAAAAAAAAATGGAATACATATATGCAGTATTGCTTTTGCATGAATTGGGAAAAGAAATAAACGAAGAAAACTTAAAAAAAGTAATAGAAGCAACTGGGTGTAATGCAGACGAAAGTAAAATAAAGAGTATTATCACAAGTCTAAAAGAGATTGACATAAAAAAAGTAATAAGCGAAGCTCCAACCATACAAGCACCAACAAAGCAACAACCAGAAGAAAAAGAAGAAAAGAAGGAAAAAGCAGAAGAAGCTGTTGAAGGCCTCGCCGCGCTTTTCGGATAAGATGAAGATATTTTTGAGTGCTTTCTTAAGTTTTCTTCCTATTTCTGAGTTGAGAGGGGGAATACCCTTTGCTCTTGCATCTGGTATGCACCCTTTGTTGGCTTTCTTCGTTTGTACTTTAGTCAATTTACTGGTTGCCCCTTTTGTCTTCTTTTTTTTAGATAAAACGTATTATTTCTTTTTCAGAAAATCAATAGAAGAAAACAAAATAATTAAAAAAATTAAAAAAAAGAGTATAGAAGAAAAAATAAAAAAATATGGACCTATCGCACTAACTTTTTTTGTTGCGATTCCTTTTCCTTTTACAGGCGCATGGACTGGAAGTGTAATAGCGTGGCTCCTCAGAATCGAAAAAAAGAAGGCTCTTTTCTTTATATCACTTGGAGTCATAATTGCAGGTATCTTGGTCACGCTTGCTTCCTTGGGGATTTTGCAAATTTTAAAATTAATTTGAAATCTGAATAAAAAGGAATTTCTTTTATTTTGAATATCTTAACAGAAAAAAACCAAACAAGAACAACAAGAAAAACGCTAAAAAACCAAAAAAACCAGTGTGTCGCATCGAAAAAAAGTTTATCTGTTTTTAATGTAAACGCTGAAAAAAGAAGACGAAGTAAATTAAATGCTAAAAAAATAGTTGAAGAAAAAACAAACAACAAAAAACGTTTAGCAATTCTCATTCCAGGTGTAAGAAGATTCAAAAGTAAAAGTAACAAATATGCCGAAGCAGCAACACAGGCATCGACTAATTCTACAGAGAAAGAATTAAAGAAGATATAATTTCCATGCATGGATGCGTCGTAAAAAAGAGAAATCATGGTAAAAAACAAGAAAGAAGTGATCGGCCGAAAAATTGAATAAAACAAAGGAAAGTTAAAAGAAAAGAAAACAGCTAGAGAATATCTAATCAAAATAGAAGTTATGCTCTTTTTCATCTCAAAAATAAAAAAAGAATTAATTTAAATATATTGGTTACCTCATAAGGACAGTTTTGAAAAAATGAAGAAAAAAATAATCTTTCATATCTTTCTCGTAACTATATTATTCATTGTTCTTGTTTTGGATAACTTTTTGTTTTCTCTGACTCAAACAATCAGATCCGAAGCCTTAGACAAATTTTTTTCCGTGTTCCTCCTTTTTCAGCAAGAACCTTATTTCGAAATTTGGATAGTTTTCTTTGTTTTTCTGTTGCTTTTCAAAAAAAGAAAAAGGGACTTTTTGAAATTTTTGATTTCTTTTTTTATTACTGCGGCCCTAGTCTTGTTGTTGAAAAAAGTAATAGCAAGACCAAGGCCTTTCTCAGCAGGAAAGGGCTCTTTTCCTTCAGGGCATGCCGCTCTTCTTTTTGTAACTTTTCATTTCATGGGGGGAAGAAAAAAAATATTTTGGTATTTTTTTGTATTTATTCTTGTTTTTACAAGAGTATATTTTGGTTTTCATTTCTATAGTGACATAATCGCAAGCTTCTTGATCAGCGAGTTAGTTTCTTTTTTTGTGAAAAAATGTAAAAGCCCTTAATTTTTTCTTTATTTTCATAAGTAAATTTAGTTTGACTTGAAAAATAAGGAAAAGTTCCACAGAGTTATTATATTTTTCGTTGCTGGTTACAGTCTGATAAGCAAAATCATATAATAAGTTTGAAAGAAAACGAAATATACACCCTTCAAGTATCACTAACACAAATAGGACATCTTTCGGCTTTTAAAGGGATTAGCAAGATTTAAATAAATTCTAGAATTAAAAAAGAAATGGAAGAAGAAAAAATTGAAAAGATAATGGAAATAGCTTTGAAAAGAGCTTTTTTTTGGCCAACTGCAGAATTTTATTCTGATCGACAAGCAGGATTTTATGATTATGGTCCTTATGGAGTAATGTTAAAAAATAACATAATAAATTTATGGAGAAAAATATTCTTATCTGAAGAAGAGAACATCATCGAAATAGATGGCTCACAAATACTTCCCGAATCTGTGTTTATTGCATCCGGGCACCTACAACATTTTACAGATCCTTTAGTTGGATGCCCAAGATGTAATTTCAAAGCACGGGCAGACAAATTGATAGAAGAAAAAGTAAAAAAACAAATTTCTGAAAAACTTCCATTAAGCGAATATGATAAATTGATTCAAAAGTATAAAATAAAGTGCCCAAAATGTGGTTCTTCATTGAAAAAAACAGAAAACTGGAATATGATGTTAAGAACAGAAATAGGAGTGGATTTCAAAAAATGTTATCTAAGGCCAGAAACGTGTCAGTCTATTTTTGCAAGTTTTCCTAGAATATACAGAACAATGAGGGTAAAACTTCCTTTCGGTATAGCCCAAGTAGGAAAATCTTTTAGAAATGAAGTATCCCCAAGACAAGGGTTGGTTAGATTGCGAGAATTTACGCAAGCAGAAATCGAAATTTTTTTCAATCCTGAGCGAGACATTTGTATGGAAAAGGTAAAAGAAGAAATTCTTCCTCTTTACATCGAAAACAAAATATTAAAGATAAAATGTGGAGAAGCTGTAAAGAAGAAAATAATTTCTTGTAATTTAATAGCATATTACCTTGCATTGTTAAAAAATTTCTCTATAAAAGCAGGCCTTCCGGAAGAAAAAATAAGATTTCGGTATGTGGATAAAGAAAAACCTTTCTATGCAAAAGAAACATGGGATTTTGAATGCTTAACATCTTTGGGTTGGTTAGAACTCTGTGCTTGTAATCATAGAGGGGATTACGATTTGATAAGACACCAAAAAGTTTCTGGAAAAAGCTTCGAAATTGTTGATGAAACTACGAACAAAAAAATAATACCAAACATTTTCGAACTTTCGTTAGGAATAGATAGATTGGTTCTAGCTTTGCTTGATACTAATTACAAAGAAGATGCTCAAAACGAAAGAGTGTTGTTCACATTTAAACCATACATTGCTCCTATTTTTGTTGCAGTTTTTCCTTTAGTAAAAAAAGGTGGAATGTCAGAAATTGCGAAGCAAATTTACCACGAACTAAAGAAAGATTTTTCTTGTTTTTACGATGATTCTGGAAGCATAGGAAGACGCTATAGAAGACAAGATGAAATAGGGACCCCTTTCTGCATAACAATTGATAGTCAAACTTTACAAGACAATACTGTAACGATTAGAGAGAGAGATAGCATGCAACAAATTCGCGTTTCAAAAGAAAAAATAAAGGAAGAATTAAAAGATTATAAATTGTAACTACAAATGGGCCTGTAATTCAATGGTAGAATGCACCCTTGGCTGGGGTGATATCCGGGTTCGAGTCCCGGCAGGTCCATTTATTTTTAAAGACCCTATCGTAAGTCAAAGAAAAAATTTAAAAACATCAAAAATTTTTGAAAAAAATGGTAAAAAGAAAAGAAAGTGAAGAAGTAGAAAAAATAGAATTAAGTTACATAGGTTAAGCATGGAATGTGTTTTCTGTAAGATAGCAAAAAAAGAATTTCCTTGTTATAAAGTTTATGAAGATAAGAATTTCCTTGCATTTCTGGATATTAGGCCATTAAACAAAGGCCATACTCTTGTAATACCAAAAAAACATTATAGATGGATTTGGGATGTAGAAGAAATAGCTCTTTATTTTAAAGTTGTTAAAAAAGTAGCAAACGCTATAAGGAAAGCATTTAAGACTGAATGGGTAGTTTCTCTTATTATAGGGGAAGCGGTCCCTCATGCTCATGTATGGCTTGTCCCAAGATTTGAAAATGATGGGCATCCAAAAGGATGGCTTGACATAAATAATGTAAAGAAAATTAGCGAGAAAGAAATGAGAGAAATTGCAGATAATATCAAAAAATATTTATAAAGCGAACTTATTTAAGTTCTTTTAATCGTTCTTGTGCGAACTTTTTATCTATTTAGTACAATTAAAGCGAACCTTCCACTTATTTCTAAAAGTTTTAAGCAAAGCTAAAAACATTTAATTAATTTTTTAGAAATATTGATTAAAAAAATTAAAAAATTTTTTATAATTTATAAATTATAAAAATTGAAATTCACACTTGCTTCTTAAAATTTTAATTTTTTAAAAATTAATTTTTCAAAAATTTGCTCTGATTAAGTTTTTCAAGTTTTTAAGATTATTTTGAAAAAACTTTTTACAAAAAATTAATCTAAAAAAAGTAATCTTAAATTAATCATTTTTAGCAAAAAGTTTTGCTAGAAAAATTTAAAAAAGAAAACAAATACAAATTTTTATGGGGATTTTGGATTTTTTACTTAAAAAAAAAGATAAGTTCAAAGAGATTCGTTCATCTTTTAAAGCTGTAAAAGAAGATATAAGGTGTTTAAACACCTCAATTGAAAAATTGAACGAAAAAAACAAACAGCTAGAACAAAGTATCGATTCTCTTTCTAAAGAAATTCTCAAAATTAAAGGAGATATCGACGAAATAAAAAACAAGTTTTTATTTCTTCTGCAGCCCTCTAGTATGGGGGTGTTTAAACACCAACAAACAGGTGTTTATAAACAAACAGGTGTTGAAGGTGTTCAAACACCTGTTCAAACACGTGTTCAAACACCTGCTCTTGAAGGAATTTTAAGACATTTAAGCATGTCTGAAAGAACAATAGTGTTTTTACTTTTAAACAGCGATATTAAAATGAGTTGTGAAGATTTGGCTGTTCTTTTGGGAAAACAAAAAAGTACAATCCGAGGTCAAATAAACAGTATAAAGCAAAAAAGTGAGGGTTTAATAAAAGAAACTATAGAAAAAAACGGAAAAAAGAGATATTATTTAGAGGAAAAAATAAAAGAAGCCTTACTCAGTGAACTAAAACAAATCTCGAAAAAAAGAAAAAGTGAGAGTTCTAAAGAAAAACAAAATTAAAATAAAATTTTAAAGAAGTTCGCTTTATATTTTAAAAACGAAAATTTTAAAGACTAATAAAGGAGAAAATTACTAATTTTTCAAGAAAATTAGAAATATTCGTTTAAACGAAATTTAATAACTTTCTAAACGCATCCTCGTCAAAACATCTAAAGGAGCTAGCTCTCGAAACTCTTGTGGAATTTGTAAAAGAATTTGTTTATTGTTAAGTTTCTCCCTTATTATAGGGATTTCTTTTCTTACCAACCTTGAAATATAGTCCCGAATCGAACTTTCACTTAGTCTAGTCTTCATAGCAAGATCTTTATAAGTAACGTGTTTTTTCTCGCTAGAAAGAATATAAAGAGTAGAAAAAACAAGAAACTCTTGTTTTGTTAGATTCTGAAACTTTCTCTGTAAAAGCCTCAAGTCCTCTACTAGCCCCATTATTCTTCCATCTGTTGAATGTCTGTTGTCTGTCTGTCTGTTTGTCTGTCTGTCTGTTTGTCTGTCTGTTGGAACCCCCCCATTTCCTGTGGAACTTTGGAAATCAGAATCTAAGCCTACCAATTTTTTGATTTTTTCACCTGTTTTTATATGTGAAAATTTATCAAGTTGTTTTTCCTGGTTTATTTGTTGGGTTTTTTTAAGAAGATAAAAAATATCTTTAAATTGCTTTTTCAAAGAAAAAACTTCCTTTTTCAATTCTGATATGTCTTGTTTTACTTTATCAAAAGCTTCTTTGATCTTGTCTTTCATGTTCAAAAGGCCGCATTAAGTTCTTATAAACCTCATAAGTTTTATTAGAAAGACGCCACCTAAGGCGTCTGCTGTATTGTTTTCCTGTGTTATTTTTCTTCACACACGTAACAAGTTCTTTTGATTCTAAGTCAAGTAAAAGCTTTTTTATGTATTCTTCGTCACGTGCAAGCTCTTTTGCAATTTGCGAAGTAAACAACAATTTTGGTGAATTTTGAAAAAGCAACTGTAAAATACTTTCTTGTATTTTTCTCTCTTTTTCTTTGTTAATTCTAGGCATCAAAAAAGCAAAAAACCTAAGAGTTTATAAGGTTTATTATTTATTAACATATAAAATGATAAAAATTATAGAAAAACCATACAAAAGTGAAGAAGTAATTAAAGTTTTAGACGAAAGTGTAAAAGAATGGTTTTTTTCTAAGTTTAAAGAATTTAGCATTACACAATTATATGGGATTATACCCATACATGAAAGAAAAAACATACTTATATCGGCTCCGACTGGTGGAACAAAAACACTTACAGCTTTTTTAGCAATAATAAGTTATTTAGTAAGACTTGCGAAAAAAAATGAATTGGAAAATAAAGTGTATTGTGTTTATGTTTCGCCATTGAGGGCTTTGAACAATGATATAGCTGTCAATCTTATAAAACCTTTGAAAGAGATAGAAAACCTTGTAAAGAAAAAACAAAAAATGCAAGAGATAAGAGTAAAAGTAAGGACAGGAGACACAACCCAAGACGAAAAACAAAAAATGTTAAAAGAAGCGCCACATATATTGATAACGACACCTGAAAGTCTTGGGATAATTCTTTCTAGTAAAAAATTTATAGAAAAATTACGAGCTGTAGAATTCGTTATTATTGATGAAATCCATGCTTTGGCTAATAAAAGAGGAGCGCACTTGAGCCTAAGCTTAGAAAGACTTGAAAATATTTCTAATATTATTCCTGTAAGAATAGGGTTAAGCGCAACAATTTCTCCTTTAGAAGAAGTTGCTAAATTTCTTGTTGGTTTTGAAAAAACAAAAGAAGGATGGAAACCAAGAGATTGTTTAATTGTGGAAGTAAATTTCTTGAAAAAATTAGATCTTAAAGTCTTAAGTCCTTTGAAGGATATAATAAACACAACTGCAAAAGAGATGCAACAAGCACTTTATGATGTTGTAGACAAATTAATCCAAGAGCATAAAACAACTTTAATTTTCACAAACACTAGAAGCGCAACAGAAAGAGTAATAAACCACTTAAAAGAGATGTTTCC
Organism: Candidatus Pacearchaeota archaeon; assembly: GCA_025058615.1. Lineage (GTDB taxonomy): Archaea > Nanobdellota > Nanobdellia > Pacearchaeales > UBA284 > JANXDM01. Next base: position 13,478 of record JANXDM010000001.1, read on the forward strand.
AAATCGTTACGAAACTATAGAAGAAACTATAGGGGCACACCATTCTAGCTTAAGTAGAAAACACAGATTTGATATAGAACAAAAACTAAGAGAAGGAAAACTAAAAGCAGTTGTAACAAGCACTTCCCTGGAATTGGGAATAGATATAGGTTACATAGATTTGGTTATTTTACTCGGTTCTCCGAAAAGCGTCGCTAGAGCTATACAAAGAACAGGGAGGGCTGGCCATAAACTTCACGAAACGAGTAAAGGTAGAATCGTAGTTTTAGATCAAGACGATCTTGTCGAGTGTGCAGTCTTACTCAAAGAAGCTTTGGAGAAAAAAATAGACACGGTTGTTTTTCCAAAGAATTGTCTTGATGTTCTTGCACAACACATATTTGGGATGGTTATACAAAAAAAATGGAAATTAAATGAAATGTTTGATCTGATAAGAAAAAGTTATTGTTTCAACGAATTAAGTAGAGAAGATTTCCTAGATGTTATAAGTTATCTTGCTGGTGAATACAACTTAGAAGACAAAAATGTTTACGCAAAAATATGGTATGACACAAGAACAAACGAAATAGGAAGAAAAGGTAAATTGGCAAGAATGATCTATATGACAAACATAGGAACAATACCTGAAGAAAGTTATGTTAATGTAATAATAGCAAGTCCTTTTGAAAGAAAAAACGAAAAAATAGGTGTAATAGATGAAGCTTTCTTGGAACGTTTGAAAAAAGATGATGTTTTTGTTTTGGGAGGTAACAAATACCAATTTCTGTATGCTAGGGGGATGAATGCTTATGTTAACGCTTCAGTACAAAGACCCCCTACCATCCCTTCTTGGTTCTCAGAAATGCTCCCTTTGAGTTTTGAACTTGCACTTGCTATACAAAAATTCCGAAAACTAATGGAAGAACATTTAAAAAAAGAAAACAAGGACAAAGTAAAAGAATTCATAAAAAAGTATCTCTACGTGGATGAAAATTCTTGTGAAGCGATTTATAATTATTTCCACGACCAATTTCTGTATGCAAAAATACCGCATGAATCAAAGTTAGTAATAGAATATTACACAGACGCTGTTCAGGGAAAAAGATATGTGATTTTTCATTCTCTTTATGGAAGAAGGGTTAACGATGTCCTTTCTAGAGCCATTGCTTACCTTGTAGCAAAACATGGTTTGAGAGATATAGAAATAGGAATATCGGATAATGGTTTCTTTCTTGCAAGCAATTATAATATGCAAGCGGAAAAAGCGTTAAAACTTCTTTCAGAAAAACCAGAAGCCCTACGTCCTCTGTTAGAAGATGTTATAGAAAAAACAGAAATTTTCAAAAGACGTTTTAGGCATTGCGCAACCAGAGCTTTGATGATTCTAAGAAATTATAAAGGAAAAAACAAAAGTGTAGGAACACAACAAATGAAAGCTGAATTTTTATATCATGTGGTAAAAAAAATTTCTGAAGATTTCCCAATCATAAGAGAAACAAAACGTGAAATTCTTGAAGACTTAATGGATATAGAAAATGCTACCCTCGTACTGAAATGGATAAAAGAAGGGAAAATAAAAATAGAAACTATTGTGGTAGAAACTCCTAGTCCTTTTTCCCTTAATTTGATTACACAAGGATACGCAGATTTGATGCGTATAGAGAATAAAATTTTATTTTTGAGAAGAATGTATGAAAAGATAAGAAAAAAGATAGAGGTAAAATCGAAATAATTAAAAAAATGGAGATCCTCCATGGATTCAAAGCTGTAGGAAAAGCACTTTGGATCAAAAACTATAAAACATTAGTACTTACAGATCTCCACATAGGTTATGAAGAAGCTTTAGCGAAGGAAGGTTTTCTTGTTCCAAAAATTCTCGCAAAAGAGATGAAACAAGAAATAAAAGACTTGTTAAAGTTGAAACCCAAAATTGTTGTTATCAATGGTGATTTGAAACATGAGTTTGGCGAAATTTCTAAACAAGAATGGTTTGATACTTTAGAAATTTTAGATATGCTCTTAAAAGACGGGAGAAGAGTAATTTTGGTAAAAGGTAACCACGACACTATTTTAGGACCTATAGCAAAAAAAAAGAACTTAGAAATAGTTGATTTTTATAAATTAAAAGAAATTTGTTTCCTACACGGACACAAAATTTTTTTAGAGGTTTTGGATAAAAAAATAAAAGTTTTGATAACAGGACACGAACACCCAGCAATTTCGCTTCGTGAAGGGGTAAAACAAGAAAAATTCAAATGTTTTTTGCTAGGTAAATACAAAGATAAAAAGACAATAATACTTCCAAGTTTTTTAAATTTCCCCGAAGGAACTGATATAACAAAAGAGAAAATGTATTCACCTTTTCTTAGAAATATCAGTGATTTTGAAATTTTTGTTGTAGGAGACAAAATTTACAAATTTGGTAAATTAAAAGAAATTGAAAAAACTTCAAATTTTAAAAATTAAATTTTTAATATTGTATATAGCCGGGGTAGCCTAATTGGTAAGGCGCCAGCCTCGAGAGCTGGTGGGCTTTTGCCCGTGCAGGTTCGAGTCCTGCTCCCGGCGTGATATCTTAACATACTTCAATAATTTTCCTAAAATAAATAAAAAATAAGATAGGAGTTAACTTTCCTTCACTCTCGGCATTGGTAAATGAAAAGGTATTCCTAATTCCTCTTCTAATTGTAAAGCCTTAACATTGCACTTTGTTATTATGAAATTGAAAATACTAGCACGAATCTCTTCTTCTAGTTTTTTATTTTTCCAACCATCTAAAATTTTTTTAATTTTTTTTGATTCTTCTGTAAAGAAGACATTTCCTTCTAAAGAAAGAGAAGCGATTTTCGGCTCATATTCTACAGAAAAAACAAAAGATATTTTTATTGTTTCTTTTTCACCAAATTTTAATTCTTCTTTTGTTATTTCTTTGATGTCTATTCGAACATTTATTTTTATATTTCCTTTTGCAGTGTTTAGTTTCTCGACTAAGATCTTATCAAAAGAAAAACCAATTATAGGCATTTTAACGCATGTCTTCTTCACTTACTACAACAAAATCACCTATTGCTAAAATCGAAGAAAAAGGGATTAATAAATCACCCTCTTTATTTTGTTCTACATTAAGTGATTGAGCATAAGGTGTGGGAGAAGTAAGAACTAAATGTATTAATTCACCACTTCTTGTTTCAAAAGTTATATCTTTAACAAGACCTACTCTTTTACCCTCTTTTGTTACAACTAATTTTCCTACAATTTCCTTCGCAATTCTTTTTTGGTTCATTTTTCGTTTCTATTTCTTAAATTTTTGTGTTTATAAATTTTTCTGTAATTTGTAATTAAAGGGGTGTGGGAGTTTTTTTCAATAACAACACATTTATTAATATAATTTTCAATACAATTGAAAAAAAGAGTTGAGAAAAGAGAATGGTATTAAATAAAATCGATTACCACTGACCCCTTTTTTTCTTATGGAAAAATTTATAAACTGTTAGTTGTCTTCGGCTTTTTTTATAAAGTTTATAAATTTTTATATACTATGAAATATATAAAAAAATAGACATTTTAAAAATTGAAATACATACGAAGAAATGGTTAACAATTTATTTCTTATGGAGCTAAATATAAATTAAAAATTTGCATGCGAAACAAAGGTGTGAAAGTGTTTACTTTAGGATAAAAATCTTTTTAAAACAACCACTTTTATTTTCAAACATGAAAAGAAAAGAGGAAGTAGGCGAAGAACTTAGCAACTTGTTTGACTCTTTTGTAAAAAAAAGTATTTTTAAAAATAAAATTGCATTACAAGCAAACTATACACCGGAAACAATACCACATAGAGAAAAACAAATAACACAAGTTGCTTCTATAATAGCACCTAGTTTAAGGTTGGAAAGGCCGAGTAATCTTTTTATTTATGGTTTAACGGGAACAGGCAAAACACTCGTAGTTCAATATGTGAGAAACCAATTATTAAAAAAAGCAAGCGAAATAGGCGTTTCTTTATTAATCCCATATATAAATTGCAAACTTAAAAAAGTTGCAGATACAGAATACAGGATTCTAGCCGAATTAATAAACAAAACAGGTGGAAAAGTTCCAGCTACAGGCTTACCTACAGACCAGTTGTACAGGAAATTTATTGATTTAATAGATATCAAAAAACAAATAGTGATAATAATTTTTGATGAAATAGATCAAGCTGTTAAAAGGATAGGAGATGAGTTTCTATATAATTTTACAAGACTTAACACAGAATTGAGCAAAGCACAGATAACTATAATAGGTTTGTCTAACGATTTAAAATTTTTAGATACACTAGACCCAAGAGTCAAAAGTTCTTTAAGCGAAGAAGAAATTTTATTTCCACCATACAATGCCTTACAATTGCAAGACATCCTTAGAGAAAGAGCAAAAGAAGCTTTCAAAGAAGGTGTTGTTTCTGAAGGAGTAATAGAAAAATGTGCTGCTCTTGCTGCAAGAGAACATGGAGATGCAAGAAGAGCTCTCGACTTATTGAGAATTGCAGGCGAACTCGTAGAGAGAGATAACAAAGACAAAATCACCTTAGACTATGTAGATAAAGCAAAAGAAAAAATAGAAACAGATAAATTGTTACTTGCTGTAGAGACACAACCAAGACAATTTCAACTTACATTACTTGCAATAATAGAAGCTTTGAAAAAAGTTAAAAGAGAGAGGAAAGAAGATAAAGTTTTTACAGGAGATGTTTATAATCTCTATTATGAACTTTGTAAAAAAACAAAAACAGAAGTATTAACCCAAAGAAGAATCAGTGATATCATAGCAGAGTTTGATATGTTGGGGTTGATCAATGCGAAAGTTATTAGTAAAGGAAGATATGGGAGGACAAGAGAAATAAGGTTAGATTTACCAACCCAACTCATAGAAAAAATAAATATTCTTTTACTGAATTCTTTAAATCAGTAATATGATGAATGTAGTTCAAGAATTAATGGCGAAAGGTTATTTGATCGAAACAAATTTCTTGAAATCAGATATTTTAGAACAACTTTTAAAGTTGGATAAGGATCTATTTTTTGAATTAATTTTTTCTATGAATCCCCCTAAAATAATAAACAAAAATTTTTTTATAAAGACCATGCCTTTATTAGTAGAAAAATTAAAGAAGTATCAAAAAGAAGAAACTTTTCAAATTGCTTCTTATTTTTCCGAAAAATACTTGAAGAAAGAAGAAAAAAAAGAAGAAGTTTTTGAAGAATCAAATAATTTAGATATAATACAAGAGTATGATGTAAAGGCAAGAAAAATAGAGGTGGAGGATTTTGTAGAATATTTTCGTTCTAGGTATAAATTCTTCAAAAATATTTTACAAGAAAGGATAGAAAACATAGTTAGTATAGGAAAAATTTTCGGAAACAGAAGAAATATTTTTGTGATAGGTATAGTTTACGATAAAAAATATACTAAAAATAAAAATATACTTTTAGAATTGGAAGATCTGAGTGGGAAAATTGTTGCAATAGTAAATAAAGACAAAAAAGAAGTTTTCGAAAAAGCTTCTTCTGTTGTTCTTGATGAAGTTATCGCTGTTAAAGCTTCGGGAAATAGAGAAGTGTTGTTCGTGGAAGATATAATTTTTCCAGATATTATTTTGAAAGAAAAAAAATATGCAAAAGAGGAAGAATATGCTATTTTCATCGCGGATTTACATATAGGTTCTAATAAATTTTTAGAAGAGAATTTTCTCAAATTTATTTCTTGGATTAATGGTAAGATTGGAAATGAAAGACAGGAAGAAATAGCAAAAAAAGTAAAATATCTTTTTATTGTTGGCGATCTTGTGGATGGTGTAGGAATCTACCCTAATCAAGAAAAAGAACTAAAGATTAAAGATATTTACGAACAATACAAGTATTGTGCAGAATTGTTAAAAAAAATAAGAAAAGATATAAAAATTATTGTTTGCCCTGGAAATCACGATGCCGTAAGACTTTTAGAGCCGCAACCAAAATTCAATCAAGAAATCATTGATATTTTTAATTCAGAAAATATCTTTTTTACGACAAATCCTTCTTTAGTTAATATAGGAAAAACAAAAAATTTCGAAGGATTTAATGTTTTACTTTACCATGGAAGATCTTTGGATTATTACATAGACAAAATAGATTTTTTGAGATTATCAAATGCAAAATTAGATCCTGCGCTCGTTTTAGAATTTCTTCTTAAAAAAAGACACTTGGGCCCAGCACATGCAAGTACAAACATCCTTCCAGTGGAAGATGCTCTTGCTTTAAAAAAAATACCAGATATAATAGTTACGGCTCATGTTCACAGAAGCGCGGTATTGAATTATAACAACATTTTAGTCATTTCATGTTCTTGTTTTCAATCTAGAACTTCTTACCAAGAAAAATTAGGCCATGAGCCAGACCCGTGTAAAATTTGTTTGTTTAACTTAAAAACAAGGAAATTGAATATTTTAGATTTTAGTTAATTTTTTGGTTGCAAAATTTTAAAAAATATAATAAAAACAAAGAAAAATTTTTATAAAAAGAAACAACATATTCGTAAAATGTCTCTACAGAGTTATTTCGAAGAAATAGAAAGGAAAGTAAAGAAAGCTCTAGAAATAGCAGAAAAAGCCAGAATCAAAGGAATGGATCCAAAGGAAAAAGTAGAAATAAATTTTGCAACTACGTTAGCACAAAGAGCAGTTGGATTAGTTTCCCTTGCATATCCACAACTAAAGGATTCTAGAATAGAACATAGAATAAGGGAGTTAGAAGAAGAATATGGGTTTTTGGATCCTGCTGTGGCATTGAAAATTGCAGAAGAAGTTGCGAAAGAAAAATTTTGTAAATTCCGTAGTTTGATAGAAGCAATAGAAGCCGGCGTAAAACTAGGGTTTGCTTACTTAACGCTGAGTGTTGTCGTTTCCCCTATAGAAGGCCTAACACATATAAAAACAAAGAAAACAAAAAGTGGAAAAGAATATCTTGCTGCATATTATTCTGGACCGATAAGATCGGCGGGCACTACAATGGCAAGTTTTTCTTTGGTGATAATAGATCATCTAAGAGAGATTTTTGGTTTCGCAAAATATGATCCTACGGAGGAAGAAATTCGTCGTGGGATTACAGAAGTTTATGATTATCACGAGAGAATCGCCAATTTACAATATTTAGCATCTGAAGAAGAACTCGACTTTCTTTTGAGAAACATACCAATACAAATAGATGGTCTACCGACTGAAGAAGAAGAAGTCAGCAATTACAAAGACTTAGAGAGGATAGAAACAAATTTTATTCGTGGAGGTTTCTGTCTTGAACTTTCAGAGGCTTTAGCACAAAAAGCTAGCAAATTAATCCCTCGAATAAAAAAGTTGCGAGAAAAAGGTTTCAAGCTTAGTGAATGGGATTTCTTAGAAGAGTTTGTAACTTTGCAGAAAAAAGTTAGAAAAGAAAAAAAAGAAGAAGCAGAAGATATTTACATCAAAGAAGCGGTTGCTGGAAGACCGATTTTTGCGCATCCTTCTAGGAGTGGGGCTTTTAGGTTGCGTTACGGAAGATGTAGAACAAGCGGATATAGCGCTGTTGCTTTGAATCCAGCTACGATGAAACTTTTAGAAAATTTTGTTGCAATAGGAACCCAACTAAAGTTGGAAAAACCTATGAAAAGCGCAGTGGTAAGTGTTTGCGATACTATAGACGGACCTATAGTCAAGCTGAAAGATGGTTCTGTAAAAATATTAAAAACTAAAGAAGAAGCAGAAAATTATAGTAAAGATGTAGAAGAAATCCTTTATCTTGGGGATATTTTAATTTCTTACGGAGATTTTTATGATAGAAACCATGTTTTGTTGCCTTGTGGTTATTGTGAAGAATGGTGGAACGCTGAAATAAAAGAAACTTTGAAATATAAAGAGAAAAAAATCGAAATTCCAAAAAAAATATCTTTAAGAGAAGCTATAGAAATAAGCGCTTCTTTTGGAGTTCCTCTTCATCCACAATTCACTTTTTTCTGGTCTCAAATAACTAAAGAACAATTTTTTTCTTTAGTTAGGTGGTTAAAATCTGGAGAAATTCGTGAAAGAAAATTTGTCTTACCCTTTTCTAGTTTTGAGAGAGAAAAATGGAAAGACGCCAAAAGAGCTTTAGAAATTATAGGCGCAGAACACAAAGTCACAACAGCAAATGTTGTTTTGGAAGAAGAAACGTGGAAAGCACTTGCTTTGAATCTTGGTTTAGAGGAAAATTTCAAAGAAAAAATAGAAAAAATTTTATCTTCTGAGGATTGTGATTCTAATCCTTTAGAAATCGTTAATAAGTTCAGCAAGTTCAAAATAAAAGACAAGGCTGGAACTTTTATAGGGTGTAGGATGGGAAGACCCGAGAAGGCAAAACCGAGAGAACTTACAGGGTCTCCTAATGGATTGTTTCCAGTCGGAGAAGAAGGGGGAAAGACTAGGAGTTTGCAAAACTCATTAGAAATTGGGTTCGTGAAAGCAGATTTTCCAATTTTCTTTTGTGAAAAATGCAACAAAGAAACAATCTACCCAGTCTGTGAAATTTGTTCAGAAAAAACAAGAAAATTATTTTATTGTGTTAAATGTGGGAAACTTTTAAAGACAGATCTTTGTAACATACATGGAAAAGCACAACCTTTTTGTGAGAAGAAGATAGATATAAAACATTATTTCGAAATTGCTCTAAAAAAAATCAATTCTACCGGAAATCAAATAAACCCAAAACTTGTTAAAGGAGTGAAAGGGACGAGTTCTGAAGGGCACATGGTAGAAAATTTATGCAAAGCGATTTTGAGGGCTGCGTTTGGACTTCATGTTAATAAAGACGGTACTATTCGTTTTGATGCGACCGAACTTCCGATTACCCATTTCAAACCTAAAGAAATTAATGTTGGTGTAGATAAATTAAGGGAGTTAGGTTATTTATATGATGTGGAAGGTAAAGAATTAACAAACGAAGAACAGCTCTTAGAAATTAAACCATGTGATGTTATTTTACCTTGCTGTCCCGAATCTCCAGACGAAACAGCAGATCATTTCTTCGTTAGAGTGGCGCAATTTATAGATTTCTTGCTGGAAACTTTTTATGATTTAGAACCTTTTTATAAAATAAGGAAAAGAGAGGATCTTTTGGGACATTTACTCATAACCATAGCACCGCATAATGCAGCTGGGGTTGCTGCAAGAATTATAGGTTTTAGCAATTTACAAGCCTTCCTTGCTTCTCCTTTTTTGCATGGGGCGATGCGCAGAGATTGTGACGGCGATGAAGCAGGGATGATGTTGTTGCTCGATGCTCTGTTAAATTTCTCTCGAGATTTTATTCCAGCCCATAGGGGGGCTACACAAGATTGCCCTATTGTTTTGAATGCAAGATTGCGCTCTAATGAAGTTGATGAAATGGTTTATAACATAGACATAGTAAAAGAATACCCTCTTGAATTCTATATGGCTGCAGAAAAAGGAATGATGCCGCGTGATGTTAAGATTTTACAAGTTTCCGATAGGGTTAGATTAGGTGATGAGGCTTTTACTAATCTTTTTTACACACATGAAACTCCTAGAATCGACAATGGAGTATTATGTAGCGCGTACAAGAGTCTTGCAACAATTCCTGAAAAAGTAGCAAAACAAATGGAACTAGCAAAAAAAATAAGAGCTGTCGATAGTAACAATGTCGCCGCGCTCATTCTCGAAAAACATCTTCTTAGAGATATAAAAGGAAACTTTCATAAATTTACAAGACAACAATTTAGATGTGTGCAATGTAACGAGAAATATCGAAGGCCCCCACTGGCAGGAAAATGTTTGAGGTGCAACGGGAGAATAGTTTTTACAATCGCAGAAGGATCTATTGTTAAGTATTTAGAATTGGCAATGAAACTGGCAAAAGAATTTAAAATTTCTAATTATTTACAACAAAACATCCAACTACTCAAACAGAATATAGAAAGTGTTTTTGGAAAAAAGAACGAAAAACAAGAAAAACTAGTAAGTTTTTTTTCATGAAAGATACCAAATAATTACTGGTAAAATTAAAGAACCCATCAAATGTATTTTTCTAATACCAAACATAGAAGCCATAATTCCAAGACAAGTCCCCACGAAAAAAACGAGTAAAGAAGCAAGGCCAGAAACTATAGGCGTCAAAATAAGAAGGAAAATTAAAATTCCTAGACAAATCCATTTATATTTTATTTTTGTTATGTTTTTACTGAAAATTCTTGCAAAAAACGAGGCAATAAAAAAGCAAACGAAAGACGTTAAAACTGCAACAACCATGAAAAGAATTATTTCTTTTTCAGATAACCCTGGTAAGAATTTTCCTACAAATACTGCAACACCTGTTCTAGGTTTTTGTATTGCATAAAGAGCAACAAAGCTAAAGAGCATAGTCATCGTGCTTATCATACCCAAAACAAACAAAAAAACTTTAGACGACATTTTTTTGAGACTTGCAGAAATAGATGCAGCTTGCGCCGCCCCCACACCTGGTAAGAAAGAGACCAAACTAGAAGAAAGAATAGAAGACCAAATTCCGGTGAGGATATCTTTCTTTTGAATTTTTACTTTTCGAATCTTTTGTTTTGGGATAGAAACATTTTGCAAAAAACTAATCAAAAGAAGGGGGGAGCCGAATAAACTGGTGAACAGAGGAAAAAGGGCTTGCTTTATCAATGTAAAATTCAAAGTCAAAAACCCGAAGACCCCAGAGAAAAGAAAAATGAAGAAGGCTTCTATCTTCTTATTTTCTTTTATTATTAATAATAAAGATATTCCAAGCAAAATGAAAGGAATCCCTTTATAAAGATAATAATAAAAAAAAGAAGCTGTAAAAATAAAGAATATTGCAAACGGACATGCAACCAGAGTCCCTAGTAAGCAACCTATAGTTGTTAATTTTATTGCTTCATATCCCTTTCCTTTTAAAAGCATTCTATGCCCGGGCAATACACTTAGAGCAGTTTCTTCTTTCGGGGCCCCCAGAAAGATAGAAGGAATGAAATCAATGAAACAATGAGTTATTGCCATTGCAACTATGAAACATGCCAGCACGAGAGGCGATGTAAAATTCGAAAAGTAAGGGGATAAAATAAAAAGAATGAGAGCAACAAGGTTTATATGTACTCCAGGAACTAGACCTGTAAAAATTCCTGCCAAAATTCCAAAAAAAATTGCAAACAATATTTGTAACATCTTATTTTTTTATCTTTTTTGCCTGGATTTGTAAATTTCCTTTATATTCTATTACTTTTCCAATCACTTCTACTCTGGTTTCTGTGAAATTTTTTCCGTTAAATATGATATAAATTGATGCAGTTTCATCACTCAGTTTAAAAAGAACCATCTCGCCAGTTCTAGTTTTTACTACCCGTACTTCAGAAACTTCCCCCCTTACCTTAACCCACTCTTCGAGTTTCTTTTCATCTATTTTTGAGATCTCTATTCTTTTTGGTTCCAAATGGTTTACCAAAATAATTAATATAAACAAACCTATGAAAAAGAAAATCGAAGAGAAAATTAGCAATTTTTTCTTCATATCTTTTTATCTAGAAAAAAGTATTTAAATTTTTAAGAAAATTTAAGATTAATAACAAAAAGCTTAATAAATAAAATTTGTTTTATAAAAGATGGAAAAATCTATGCTTATAAAGAGAAATGTTGTAGAAATAATTACAGAGAAAGAATTGGAGGAAATTCTCGAAAAAAAGAGAAGACCAGTAGCCTATTGTGGTTATGAGCCTTCTGGACCTTTACATTTAGGCCATTTGGTTACCTTAACCAAACTGCAAGATTTTGAGAAAGCAGGGTTCGAAATAAGAATTTTGCTCGCGGACGTACATGCTTTTTTAAATAAAAAAGGAAGCAGAGAAGAAATAAAAAAAGAAACAGAGTTGTGGAAAAAACTGTTAATTAAAATAATACCGAAAGCAAAAATTATCAAAGGGAGTAGCTTTCAGTTTGAAGATTCTTATTTAAAAGAAGTCTTCACGATAGCGCAGAAAATAACAATTACAAGAGGGTTAAGGGCGATGCAAGAAATAGCAAGAAACATAGAAAACGCAACAATTTCCCAAGTTTTTTATCCTTTGATGCAAATCGTTGATATAAAATATATCGGAGCAGATATAGCTTTGGGTGGATTGGAGCAAAGGAAAGTACACATGTTGGGAAAAGAAATGCAAAAATTTTTAGGGCATAAATTTATTGCTTTTCACGTTCCTTTGATATCTTCTTTGAAAAAACCCGAAGAAAAAATGTCGAAAAGCATCGAGGGAAGTTTTATCTCTGTTACAGATTCTTACGAAATTATGAGAAAAAAGATTTTGGATGCTTATTGTCCTGAAAAAGATTCAAGGAACAATCCGATAATGCAGATAATCAGACTAATCATATTTCCTAAAGTAGAAAGTTTTAAAATAAAAAGAGAAAAAAGTTTTGGAGGAGAAGTAGAATTTTCTTCTTATTCTGAGTTAGAATGTGCTTACAATTCTGGAAAAATACACCCTTTAGATTTGAAAAATTCAGTTGTAGAGTATTTAAGAAACTTTTTGATAAAAAAAAATGAAGTATAATCTTGCTCTTGTACTTAGTGGGGGTGGTGTAAGAGGAATTGCACATATAGGTGTAATAAAAGTTTTTGAAAAAATAAAATTTTTCTAGATGCTATCGTAGGAACGAGTGCCGGTGCTCTTATTGGAGGGATGTATGCAGCAGGAATTTTGGAAAAGTTTGAGAAAGAATTGATAAGCAAAGAAAAATCACAACTGAAGAAAATATTACGCGTATGGCCTTCGAGGAGGGACTTATAAATACAAAAAAATTAGAAAAAGAATTGAGAAAACTTGTCGGAGCAATAAGAATAGAAGAATTAAATAAAAAATTTACAGCAGTTTCTGTAGATCTGTTAACTGGTAAAAAAGAATTTATAGAAGAAGGAGATCTCGTTGAAGCAATTCTAGCAAGTTGCGCAATCCCTTTGGTTTTTCCGCCTATACACAAAGAAGGAAAGCTTTTGGTTGATGGGGGACTAGAAGATCCTTTACCCATTGATAAAGCATTCGAAATTGCGAAAAAGGTAATAGCAGTGAATGTCTACAGGTCTATAGAAAAGATGCCAAAAAAAGAAAAATACAATTTTGTCGACATATTCGAAAGAGCCCTTGTTATAATACAAAGAGAAATTACTGAAGCAGCTTTGAAAAAATATAAGAAAAACTTGTTAATGATCCAACCAGAAGTCAACATAGGGACTTTTGATTTCACAAAAGCAAAGGAGGCTATTGCTCTAGGAGAAGAAGAAGCCGAAAAAATATGTGTAAAATAATAAAATTTATTGGTTAGTTTTTTCTTGTTGTAACTTTGTTCCGCATTCAGGACAAAACTTTTCGTCTCCAGAAAGAAAAATTTTACAATTTGGACATTTTGGTTGGGGTTTTTCTTCTACAGGGATATAATTAGACCTTCCGGTAAGAAGTTTTCCAAAGGCTTTCTTTACTTCAGGATCGTTTATATATTTTCTTAAATCTCTACATCCGCCGGGGGTGAATGGCATTTTTTTCCCCGGCCTTTCGAGTTCTCTTTGTGAGTAAGAGAAAAAAGTTTTTAAATCTTTTGTTGGCTTAATAATAATTTTAACAAAATGAAATTTTTTGGAATTTCTTTTGTTAATGGACTAGGTTTGACTAAAGGATGTGAAAAAACGCCAAAGACTATAAAAAAATTAATCAAGATAAATTTAAAAAAAATAAAAACCGATCGCTTTAATATAAAAAAAAGTTTAGAATCGATTTATAAAGAAGCGAAAAAAATTTTAGAAAAAGACGAGGATATTCTTTTTCTTGGCGGAGATCATTCGATTTCTTTTCCTCTCGTTGCTGCTTTCTTAGAAAAATTTCCAGATGGAGTTCTTATAGTTTTTGATGCTCATATGGATTGCATGTCCCCAATGAAAGAACCGACAAACGAAGAATGGCTTCGGGCTTTGATCGAGAAAGAAAAAATAAACAAAGAAAAAATTTTTTTGTTTGGTGTAAGAAAAATTTATAGGGAAGAAAAAATTTTCTTGAAAAAAAACAAGTTGAATTTCTTTAATTCGTTTTCAGAAATAAAAAACAAAATAAGAGGGCCTGTATATCTAAGTGTAGATATAGATGTTTTTGATGCTCCTCTTGTTCCTGGAACTTTTTACAGAGAAAAAGGGGGTCCTTCTTTGGGAAAAGTCTTAAATTTGATTAAAAAAATTAAACAGTTAGACCTTAAAGCAGCAGATTTGGTGGAGATCAATCCAGAAAAAGATTTAAATTTTGAAACACTTCGATTAGCAGTGAAAATAATAGAAACTTTAAAATGAATAAAACTTTAAAACTTCTCATAGCTTCGGACGCTTTTCTTTGGGCCGGTCTTGGTTTGGTTTCCCCAATTTTAGCAATTTACATAAAAGACTATCTTCCTGGAGGAAGCATTACTGTGGTTGGTGTTGCTTCCATGGTTTTCTTATTAACGAAAGTTACTCTACAACTTATCTTTTCGAAAATTTTTCAGCCAGAAGACAGGTTTTGGATGGTGGTTTTCGGAACATTTCTTATAGCTACAGTCCCTTTTATATATTTGGTTGCAAAAAATATTTGGCAATTTTTCCTTGCTCAACTCATCTATGGGTTCGGAGCAGGTCTTTCCTTTCCTGCGTGGTTTTCTCTTTTTGCAAGCAACCTAACGAAAGGAAAACAAGGTTATGAATGGTCTATTTATTCGGCTTGGGTCGGAATTTCTTCAGGAGTTTCTGCCTATGTTGGTTCGTGGTTGGCAAATTTTTTTGGTTTTGAATTTGTGTTTTTTCTCGTCGGAATTTTTGCGCTTACAAGCGCATCGATACTCTTAACACTACAAAAAGAAGGCCTGAAGAAAAAGGCAAAGCATGAGATGTTCGTGGGAAGGCACTGACAGCATTAGAATGAGGTGCTTCATTGCGATAGAAATAAGTGAAAAAGCGAAAGAAGAGCTCTTAAGGGTACAAAAAGAATTTAAAGGAATAATAGAAGGAAAATTTGTAGAAAAAGAAAATTTTCATTTAACTTTAAAATTCTTGGGGGAAGTTTCTAATTATGAAATAAATCAATTAAAACAAGAATTGAGGAAAATAAGATTTAACAAATTTATAGCAAAGCTCGGCTCTATCGGTTATTTCACACCTTCTTTTGCTAGGGTTTTATGGGTATCTTTAGAACCAAAGGATAATTTTGTCGAACTTCATGAAAAAGTAGAAAGTTTGTTGAGAAATTTCAATATAAAAAAAGAAAAGAGAAAATTCATGCCGCACGTCACCATAGCAAGAATAAAAAATATCAAAAAAAAAGAAAAATTTTTTGAAAAAATAGAAAAAATAAAAATTGAACCGATTGATTTTGAAATTTCTTCTTTTGTTTTAAATAAGTCGGTTTTGACAGAAAAAGGACCAATATATGAAAAACTGTTCGAGTTTTATGCGGTATAATTTTTTGATGATTTGAGAATTACTTTTGTTTATATTCATCCCTCATATTTTGTTTCGACTATTCTTTTGATAATTTTTATTTTATTTTTATTTAGTACTTTAGAAAGTTCTTCTTCTTTTGCATTAATTATTTTTTTAATAGTTTTGAATTCCCTTAACAAATTTTTTGCAGTGACCGGTCCTATTCCAGGAAAACTTTCGAGAACAAATTGTTGTAGCTCCTGCAAAGACATATCTTTTTTCTTTAATACTAAGCTTTTTTCCATCTTTTTTTTATTAGTTCTTCTATCTAAAAGAATCAAGAAATCGACGGTTTCACTTAAATCTTTCGTGAAAATGATAGGGACATCAAAATCAAAAATAACGGAAAGCACCATCCCCCTTACGGAATTGGGGTTAATTTTTGTGTTCTTATAAATTTCATCGTTCGGTCCTTCTATTAAAAGCAACTTTTTTGGATATTGTTTCAAGTTCTGTAGTTGCTTGATCAATCTTTTATTGAATGTGCTATTTATGAAATCCGTCATTGTTTTTCTTTCTATTAAAATATCTCCTATCAAATAATCTCCTACTTCCAAATGATTTATTTTGAATTCAACCTTTCTGTTTGCGAGTTCTGCTATTACAAGAGAATTTTTTTCTCTTTTGTCAACTATTATCATCTTATATGTTTTATGCTATATTTTATATCACAACGATTTTTATAAATTTCTCTTCTGAATCAATTAATATGGAAAAAATTTCTAAGAAAGAAGCACGAAAAAGACCAGAAAAAGATATATACTATTTAAGTATTGCAAGGCAAATAGCAAAAAGGGCCACGTGCCTTAGACGAAGATTCGGAGCAATTATTGTTAAAGATGATGCAATTGTTGCGAGCGGCTACAATGGCGCTCCAAGAAAAATGCCGAACTGTATAGATTTGGATAAGTGCCCTCGAGAACTTCTTGGAATTTCGCAAGGGGAAAGATACGAACTTTGTAGGGGGGTTCACGCAGAAGCAAATGCTATAATAAATGCTGCTAGAGTAGGAGCAAACGTGTTGGACGGAATAATGTATGTTTTTGGAGAAGACAACAACGGAAAAGTTGTATCAGGAAGACCGTGCAAGATGTGCAGGCGATTGATAATCAATGCAGGAATAAAAGAAGTGGTTGTTCCTTGGGAAGGAAAAGCAAAGAGATATAAAGTAGAAAATTGGATAAAAGAAGCGAAAAAAGATCCTTTCTTGGAATTAAAAGAGAAGGGTTATTGAGTTTTTTATTTTATGTCCAATTCTTTTCTTATTTTTTTCTCATCAAATCCAACTATTATTTTTCCGTTTATTTCTATTACAGGGACACCAGTTTGCCCTGATTTTTGTATCATTTCTTTTGCAGCCTTTTCATCTTTACTTACATCTATCTCTTCGAAGGGTATTCCGTGCTTCTTTAAAAAGTTTTTTGCAACAAAACACCAAGGGCATATTGGGGTTGTGTATATCTTGACTTGTTTTTTCATAATTTTTTTTAGAAAAATTCTTTTAAATATTTTTGTTTTTTTTCTTTCATATTACTTTTCAAATCGTTCAAAAGGCCATACATTTTTTTTTATTTGTTGTAAGCAGCCCAATGATAACTTTCATCTCTTGTTTTTTTTGTGATCAAAATTATTAATTTTCCCGGCTTTAGTCTTGCGGTTCTTCCTGCTCTTTGGATCTTTCTTATCGCGCTAGGTATTGGTTCGTAAAAAATTACGAGATCGACTTCTGGAATGTCAAGTCCTTCTTCTCCTATGCTCGTACTTACCAATACATTTATTTTTCCTTCCCTAAATTCATGCAAAATTAATTGCTGTTCTTTTTGTGTTAAGCCATCAAGTTTTTTGTTTGCTTGACCAATAAAAATTTTTGATTTAATGTTCAGCTTTGTTAACTCGTCGTTAATTTTGGAAACGCTATCTCGGTACTGTGAAAACACTAAAACCCTTATCTCTGGATTTTTTTCTTTTTCTTTCAGGAGAATCTCTTTCAGAGAGGAAATTTTTGGGTGTTCGAATCCTTTTTTGTGCAATTCATAGGTATAAAAATAAACCTCTTGAAATTCTTTTGTTTTGACTAATTGGATTACTGCTTTGCTTTTTTTTTGTTTTGCTTGTTCATATAGGTCTTGAATGTAATTGAAAAAAGCACTCATTGTTTGTGTTTCCAATAATTCTAAAGCATGCTGTAATTTAATTGCTTGCGCGCATACACTTACTCCTTTTAAAATATTGAAATTTTTTTGTCCAGAGAGGACTGTGCTCTTAAGTTTTGCTTGTAATTCTAATAATGTTTTTTTTGTTGCTTTTTCAAAAAGCAATCTTCTGTTTTTTAGCTCTTCTATCTTTTTATCATAAATTTTTTTCAAGAGTTCTCTTATTTTTTGTAGTTCTTTCGGAAGTTCTACTTTGATTATTTCATAAGATAATTTTTGTAAATAAGGTTTAACGTCTGGGCTTTCTCTTGTTCTTACTTCTATCGCCTCTATTCCAAGGTTTTTACAGATTTCTTTTATTTTAGAAGCTTCATGACTCGGAGAGGCTGTTAGTCCTAAAATTCGAGGGTTTTTAGCTTGTTCTTTATATTTTTGTGCAACAAAAGTGTAAGAATAATTTCTCAAACATTTATGTGCCTCATCTTCTATAAGCAAAGAAACATCTTTCAAATCTATTAAACCTTTTTTTAAATCATTTTGTATACATTGTGGCGTGCTAAAAATGATCTGTGCTTTTTTCCAAATCTCTACGCGCTTTTTTTGGTTTATTTTTCCAGTGAAGAGATGGATTTCAAGATTTTCAGTTTCGATGTTTTTTTTGAAATAATGATAATGTTGTTCGACAAGCGGTCTCGTTGGAGCTAAAAATAGTATCTTGCTTGATGGAAAAAGTTTTAATCGCTCCTTTGCAAGAAGCAGGGCTATCAAAGTTTTCCCCAAACCTGTTGGAAGGACAACCAAGGTATTTTTTTGCTTTGCAGTTTCTAGAATAGAAAGCTGATATATTCTGGGTTGAAGCATTTTTCTATTATAGTTTTTCCATTTATATTATTTTCCATAAAAATTTATCCAGTTAACTTTAAAAAATCATTTTTTCTTTTCTAAAGATGGCAAAATTAAAAGAATTTTTACAACAATGTTACAGGGTCTTGCGAATTTCAAGAAAACCAGAAGCAAAAGAGATAAAACAAGTTTCGAAAATTTCTGCGCTTGGTCTGATAATAATAGGTACGATCGGTTTTATAATAACTGTTCTTTTTGTTTTAGCTTTTTAAAATGATATTCGTGGTTAAGGTACAAACAAGCAAAGAAGAGCAAGCAATAGACTTAATTGCAGAAAGAATAAGAAAGAAAAAAATAGAAGTTTACGGTTTAGTGCATCCCCATGGTCTGCGTGGCTATGTGCTTATAGAAGCGCTAGACAGAGAAGCAGCAGAACGAGCTGTTTTAAAACTTCCCTATGTCAAAGGACTACTACCTAAACCGGTGGAATACAAAGAAATAGAAAAGATGATAGAGCCTGCGACTGCAGAAATGAAAATAGAAAAGGGGGATATTGTGGAGATATTAGTAGAACCATTTAAAAGAGAGAAAGCAAAAGTAATTCGTGTGGACAAACAAAAAGAAGAGGTAGTTATAGAACTGCTCGAAGCCGCGGTACCCATACCAATAAAAAGAAAATTAGATGATGTCAAAGTAATAAGGACTGCGCAAGAAAGTGAAGAGAAGGAATAAATTTTCTATCTTTTCTAGCGTTCCCATGTGGAATAATAAACTATTATAAGTGCTATTGCAATTATTAAAGAAATAATCAAAGTAGAAATTAAAGACATAATAGGCATCAACAAAAGAATAGAGGAACAAAGTATAAATAAGAATATACCTGTTATGCGCATTCCTGCATATATTTTTACACCTTGTCCTATAGGCAAGAAAAACAGAAAGGCGGTGAATGCACAAAGATAAGCAAAATAATTTAAATTAATCAAACGCATGATCAATCCGAAAATTAGTAATGCAAGAGGCCCAGAAACAGCAACTTTAGCAATTTCGTTTTCAGTAACCTCCACAAATTTCTTTCTTATTTTTGTTTTTTTTGGTTCTATATCAAAATTCAAGATAGCCGTCCATAAAAAATTCCTAGTTATTAAGACAAACAATAGTGGTAAAACAACCCATAAAGGAAATTCAAAACCAAGGGTTTCTTTGGGACTAAAACCGTATTTTGAGAATGTCAAAAACTTTATTTTTGCATTGCAATCTAATTTGCTTGCAACTATTTTTTCTGCAGTTATAAAAATTAAAAACATTATATTAAAAAACAAAAAAGAAGAATTACTATTAATTCTTCTGCCTCAAACATTTTATTTCTTTTTTAATTCTTTTTTAAACCAATCTTCCCACCTTTTAAACACTTCTTTACCTCTTGGGACGCCTATTTCTTCTCTTACTTTTTCGCAAATCTCATGGAAGGCATTATTACATTTGACGACCCAAGGCGCTTCTAGTATCTCTTGTTGTTTCAAAGAAATACTCATATTTACCATAGCTTCTTTTATTTTTGCTCTGAGCAATATGTTGTCCCATACAGCATCCCAAGAACCCGCCCATTCTTTTACATTTGAAGCTATACTTTTCAGAACTTCAGATTCCCCGTTTCTGAAGTCGTCTGTTGCTATTAACTCATCTTTTGTCACGTCATATTTCATCAAGTCTAAAAAACCTTTTTCAGCTAAAGGATCTATTTGCCAATGTTTTCTTACTTCAGCTATTTCTAAGACGCGACGCCACCTATGCAAGCCGTCTGGACTTTTTATAGGATTTGCTATTATTATTATATCTGTAGCTTTGAAGCTTGTTGCTGGAACTTTGAGGTCATTAACAACACGATCGAAAACACCATAAGGACTAGCTCCGTGTATAGTTCCAGCTACGACATTTGCGAGGGCTCCAACACGCATAGCTTCATAAAGTGCGAGGGCTTCTACACTTCGTACTTCTCCTACAATAAGACAAGAATCTCCTAGTCTTAGACTTGTTCTTATTCCTTCGTCGGCTGCAAGTTCTGTGCTTTCCCTTGTTAGTGCTTCTCTTACTTTCATTCTGAGAATGTTGTATCCTAGTTCACGCATAATATCGACAGGCAATTCCATAGTGCCTTCTATTACTATTATTCTATAGAGCGGCATTATTTCTAACATGCATGCCCCAAGCAAAGATGTTTTTCCAGAGCTTCTTGTCCCTGCTATTAGCATGGTTCTTCCACCATCGATGAGAAAAGAAAGTAGGCCGGCTGCAAGGGGATTTAACATTTTGTTTTTTATGAACAAAGGTAATGTCCAAGGTTTTTCTCTATGTCTTCTGAAAGCATAAGCTAAACCGTAAGGACTTAAAGGTTGTTGTATTACTGCAACCCTTGCTCTTGCCGTTCCTATTATGAGTTCTGTATCTAGAACAGGATTCGCTTCATCCAGAGGTCTACCAGAAATCATTCTGAATTTGGCTGCCCAAGATTCTGCATCTTCGTGGCTTGGTATTATATTAGTATCGCATTCGTCATAATCTTGATGTCTCACAAAAATAGGGGCCAATCCTACCGGGCTATTTACTACAATATCTTGCAGCCTTTCGTCTTGCAAGAGTACTTCTATCAAGCCAAAACCTATTGTATGTCTCACAAGAATTAATGCAAGTTTGTTTATAGTTTTGTAGTTTACATCAATTTTTTTTGCTTTAGATATTTCTATCAATAAGTCCCGTGCAACGTTAAAAAAAACTTGTCTTATTCTTGCAGGATCTGTAAATTCTTCTGCTTTAGGTTCATGCTCTAGTAAAATGTTCCTTACATCATTGACCAATGCTTGTAATTCTTCTTTCAGTGAGAATTCTGGAGGACTTAGATGGTAAAGATATTTTACCTTTCCTGGAATTTTCAGTATGGAAACCCTGCTTCTGTCGTACTCAGGCCCTATTTCATACTCATCAACTATTTCTGCATCTATCGGCATAGAGGCCATTAATCGTGTAAAAGTGAAATTTGGAACGATTTCAGGCCTGAAAAATAAAGAATATAAGTTTCTATTTTTGTAATTGTCTAACTTTTCTTCTACCGATTTTATAAGCTTTGTTTTTCCTAAAAGAGAAAAAATTTTATTTAGAATTTTTAAGTATTTTTGTTGACATATTTTACATTCTGGAGTGAAAGTTTTTTCCGTTAATTGCTCTTGTTCTATTATTTTTTTTGTTTCTATATAACAAGCTATTGGGTCTTGCTTTAGCAAAGTCAGTACAAGGTACCTTATTCCTTCATATCTTTCTGGCAGACATCTTTTGCACGAGTAAGGCGCAAGAACTTCTGCAGAAAAAATTTTTTCATGTTTGACCAAGGTTTCGTAGACTTGTGCTATTTCCATCAAAAGAGAAACTTGTTTGAAATCATAGCTGTAGTTCCTTTGCTGAACAAAAACTATTCTTGAGACATTTGGATTTTCTGTCAATGCATCTATTACGCGGGACATACAAAAAGCAGAAGAGGCCAGATCAGGGACGAGAGGAGCACCTAAAAAATTAATATACATAACATCTTGCCCTGCTTCTCTTACGATTTCGTACTCGTACAATTTAGTCTCTTTTTTAAAGATCATTTTTCTTTCTATAGAATCTTTTATTTATAAATCCAACTCTTAATTCTTTGTTAGGAATTCCAAAAATATTTAAATCGAAAATTCTTCCAAGAAGAAAATGCCACAAGACATAAATAGCATTGCAGCCCTACTTTCTGATTTTACTATAAGAATAAATGATTTGGAAGAAAGACTCAAAATAATGCACGAACGTATTACAATATTAGACCAAACTCTACTAAAACAAAATCAGAAAATAATCCAAGAAATAAAAAGCATCAAAGAAGAAATTTCTGAGCTTAAAGGAAAAATAGACAAAGTTGAAGAAACAATAGATCATATAATATCAGAATCGCAAGAATTTGCACGCAAGGAAGAAATTTTAGCCATAGAAAGGTTTATGAAAACTTGGGAACCAATGAACTTTGCGACAATAGATGATGTTAAAGAAATGCTTAAAGAAATAAGAAAAAAATAATTAATACGATGTTAGCCGACAAAGTCATCCAACTTGTAAAGCAAGGGTATAGTGATGCTCAAATAATAAAAATTCTTAGAGAGGAAGGTTACACCCCCAAACAAATAAATGATGCTTTCAACCAGGCAAAAATAAAATTAGAGCTCAACAGAGAAATAGAAATTCCTAAGCCAGAAGAAAAAGAAACGAGTCAAGTCGAACACGAAGAAAACGAAACATTTTATGATTTTTATCCTGCAGTGCAAAGTGTAGGTGTTAGTGATGTGGAAGAAATAGTCTCGGAGATTTTAGAAGATAAATGGCAAGAATTCAGAAAAAAAACCACTCCTTTTTTTGAAGCAGTAGAAAGGATAGAATCTCTTTTGAAAAATTTTGAAAGAAAGTTAGAAAGAAACGAAGAAGTTATTAAAAAGCTAGCAGATGCTGCAAAGCAAAAGTTTGTTGAGCACACTCACGAAATAAAAACATTAAAGGCAGAAGTAACTGCACTGCGCGAGACTTTTGATAAAATTATGAAACCCCTAATCGTTAAAATAAAAAAAGAGGCAGGGATGCTGACATTTGAGGAAAAAGATAAGGGAAAAAAGGAAAATAAGAAATCGCTCGATTCTTTGTTTTAAGAAAATTTGTTAATTTATAATTGATGAAAATCGAATCAAGGTTCCTCGTCAGTTATTCCTTTTTCTGTTATAAAAAAAATAGTTTCTGCTTCCGGCAAGTTTGGAGAATCTATCATTCGTGCTATTCTTGCATCTTTTTTTCCTTTTCTCAAGTAGATTCTATAAGTACTGGCGTGTGCGACTATATGCCCCCCTATCGCTCTGGTTGGATCGCCGAACATCATAGAAGGATCGGCCATGACTTGATTAGTAACATAAACAGCAAGGTTGTATGTTTCTGCAAGTCTCATTAATGAATGTAAATGTCTGTTTATGCGTTGCTGTCTTTCAGCAAGTTGCCCTCTTCCGGTAAATTCTGCCCTGAAATGTGCAGTAAGGCTGTCGACTATTATTAGTTTTATTGGTTCTCCATTTTTGAGGAGTTCTGAAATTTTTTCAACCAAAAGAATCTGATGGTCAGAATTGAAAGCACGCGCAACAAAAATATTTTTCAAAGTTTTTTGGAAATCTAATCCAAGGGCCTCACACATTTGCTTTATTCTTTCTGGTCTAAAAGTAGACTCTGTGTCAATCCATACTACTTTTCCGTTTGCTCCTTTTTTTTCTAAAGGTAGTTGCGCATTTACTGCAAGCTGATGTGCAAGTTGGCTTTTTCCAGAGCCGAAGGCACCATAGGTTTCTGTTATTGCCCTTGTTTCTATTCCCCCCCCAAGTAATGCGTCAAGATTTTTAGAACCAGTAGTTATTTTTATTACTTCCTGTCTTCTTTTTAAGTATTCAACAGCATTTTCGAATTCCAGATGAAGCATCTTTCTTGCAGCCGCTATGGCTTTTCTTGCAGCACTTTCAGTTATATCTGCGATTGTGCTCAATTCTGCGGGGTTCATGACAGCAATACTCATCACATCCACATAACCAGCTTCTTCTAGTTTTGAAGCCGTTGCCGCCCCTATTCCTGGAAGATCTGTAAGTTTTATTTCTTTTTCTTTTCCCATAATAATTATTCTATACATTGGCTTTTATAAACATTATTCTTTTCTAGCACTATAAAAAATTAGATAATTTATGAAAAGTCATCAACGAGACTAACACAAAAAATACAAGAAATAACAAGTTTTCTAAAAGAGAGCCCGTTCTTAAGAATCCTTTTACTTTTACTTTCAAAGGCCAAAAAAGATAAACTCCTTTTATAGTTAGGGAATCAAGAAGCAAATGGGAAGAGTATCCTGTAGCGAATCCCAGTATTAATACTGGAGAAATTTTTAACAAAAAAAGTGTCAAAGAAAAAATAATCACAAAAGTAAAACTTTGAAGGAACCCCCTGTGCCCAAAAAATAAATTGATTAAATGGCTTAGTAAGATTCTTTTTCCTATTTTTGATTTTGGTAGATCTAAGTCAAGAACCACCGAAGAAACAACTGTAGAGATAAAAAAAAGAAATTTATTTTTTATTACTAAGGGATCAAGCAGCAAAAAGAGAAAAATTGAAAAAACAAGATGGGTCCTAAAAAGCATTTTTTTTACTCAGTTCCTTTATTATTTCTTCTGGATTTACTTCTGAAAAATCATTGACTACGAATTCTTCTCTATCAAATAAAGCATTTTTTCTCATACGTCCTGCAAATATATATTCTGTTCCTAATATTTTTTGTTTTTTTTCTATTATTATTTCTGGATTTTGTAAATTTTCTATACTTTCTGCTAAAAATTTCAATGCTGCTTCATGAAAAAACAATATTCTTACGTTAGCAGATCCGTCGTCTGCTATTCCACTTAAAATTATTCTTTTTTTTGGTATCACGAGACCATGCTTTATACACAATGTTTTATCATTTTCGAAAGTCGTTTTCATGCTGCACTCAGGGCATACGTTAAAAAAAGAAGGATTAAATAGCTGCACGACCGTTGCTCTTATTAGTGCATTCTCGTTTTTTCTTAATTCTGATATTTTTGAAATTTTTTTATTATTTGTTCTTACTATTGTTTCTATCTTTTTGTCGCTCAATACAATTTCAGAGCTACTCGTCAAATGTAATTCTTTTGTTGCAATTCCTTTTACATCTGCTTTTTTTATTTCTATTACACTTCCCTCTTTTATAATTTCTTTTTTTAAAAGCTCTATATGTTTCGTATCCCAAACTACTACTTTTATACTACCTGTTGAATCTGCAATCTCAAAAGAAGCAACTTCCAATTCCTTTCCTCCTCTTACAAATTTTCTTATTGGATCTATCGCTATGATTTTCCCTGAAACATTTACTTTTTTCATTCCAGAAAGCAAATCTATTATTTGTAATTCTTTTTCTTGGAAGGAAACACCCAATTCGGAAGCAACTATTTGTGCTGCTCCTTCATCACTTATCAATCCAGAAAATAATGCTTTTTTTGCTTCTACTTTCCTCTTGACTTCTTCTATACTTGTATTAGAAAGTTTTGCTATTTTTTCTAAGATTTGTTCTATAGGGGCTTTTATCATTTTAATTTTATTGCTACTCGTATTTTTATTTTTTCAAAAACAGGAACATTTTCTTTTATTAAAAGATATTTTTTCTTGGACTCAATATCTACGAAAAAGTAATATTGTTTTTTTTCAGTATAGAGGTCCCAATCCTTTAATTGAATTTTTTTAAAGCAATTTTCTTCTTCGCATTCTTTCAATTGATTGTATAAGTTTTCCATTTCTTGTAAGTTTATGCTTTCTGTAAAATTCAACTTTATTTCTGAAAGAAAGCTATAATTGACGGCATTCTCTTTTCTTTCTTCTATCTTCACTTCTAATTCTATAGTTTCAAAAGGTGTGCACGAGAAATTCAATTTTTTTGGATATCTTTCCATTATTTTAGAAAATTCTTCGCAAAATAATCTGGAGAACCATTCTTTTAATTCACGCGGTTTGCAATTTTCTTCCCATACTATTTTTCCTTCTTGCAGCATACATTCTGAGTAATCTTTTACAAAAGAAGTATTTGCCATTCTGTTTAATGTTTGGGATTCAGCAAGCTCTAATGCTTTTTTCATATAAACCTTTATTCTTTCTTTCTCTTGTTCTATTTCTAGAAACTTTTTTGCAGTTATAGTGTTTTTCAAAATTTCTTTTTGGGTTGTAGTAAGAAGATAAAGAGCCACACCAATAGCTAGCAAGGTAACCAAAACAAAAGTTACACCAAAAGTTATAGCTTTTTTGTTTTTCATTTTATTACATCCCGTAAGTATAATCATGTTCTATATACATTGCAACAACTATTGCAATCGTTTCGTTTGAAGGAAGTAGAAGACATGAATTGTACTCTGTAGGGTCTTTTGTATTTTCACATCTTTCTCTGATTTCTAGATAGCAGCAACATCCTTTTTTCAAATTTTTTATACAGAACTCTTCTAATTTTTCTTTTATTTCTCTCGGTAGTTCTTTCCTCAAGATCAATATTTGTGAGAGTTCTAACTCTTCAGTTTCATCACCTAATTGTATTTTTATTTTTTTCTCTAAAAACTCTTCTAACGCTTTTTGCATCCTTATTTTGTCTTGTAAGATTTTTGAATCTTCTTCTATTCTTTTGTTGGTAGAATTAGAAAGAATTATAGAGATGACTAAGAAGATGATTACTAGAAAAAAAGCAACAAGGAAAGCTACGACATCATGAGTTAATTCTCCGATTTGTGCTTTCTTTCTTTCAAACATTTTTTTCTGTTTTTAGGATCGCCAAGTGTAATGACAAAATTTTTTCTGTTTCATTCTCGAAAAAAAGATAATTGTCGTTGAAGCAATGAGGAAAATGTTTCATCTTAATTTGCTTTTCTTTCATCTCACAATAAGTCTTTAGCTCCTGTCTTCCCAAACTTAAATTTTTTTCTGATTTGTTTTCTTTGTTTATGCTTATTTCTAAGAATATTTCTTGGTCAAGAGTTATACATTCTTTTATTTTACTCTCGTTTAGAGTATTCTTTTCTATACATGCAACAAGTTTGTTTGCAAGCAAAGAAGCCTCGAGAGGCCTCACGTCGTACTCTAAAGAATTATGTCTTATTATTCCAAACAAGAGTAAGCCTATGATTATTATAATCATGATAAAACGGTATAACCAAATTAAAGATTCTGAAAGTTGTGCTTTTTTTTGCATTTTATTCTATAAAAATTATAGTTTTATTATCTTTTTTTTCGAATTCGAATTTGCTATGGCATGGATAAAAGAAACCCGGGTCGAACTTGTTTTTTTTTACAAGAAAACCATTTTCATATTTTTCTATTATAAATTTAGTATCTATGATTATGGTTGTGTTTTTTTTGGCCATAGATACAAGGCATAATTCTTTCGAAATTATTTTTGGAACAGTTCCTTCTGCTGTTTTTGTTGAGATAAAATAAATAACAACAGAAAGAAGAAATGTGAGAATAATGATACTAAAGATAGAATGATAAAGTAAAGTTTCTGTAGCTCTTTTGTTCATGGTTTTTTAAAGAAAAAATAAGCTTAATAATTTTTTGTTTAGAAAATTTGATAAATTAAAAATTTTCTTTAAAGGAAAAAAGAATACTTGCATTGCAGATCTTTTTGCGAACAGGAGAGAATGGGAAGATTATAAATTTAAACAAGATTTTTAAAGAAAAAATAAGAAAAATTTTCCAGGCGTACTAAGGCTGTTAGAGAACATATTATCAAGAAATTTGTTATGAGACTATGAAGTAGCTATTAAATAATCAAGGAATGCTTTCTATACTAGAACATTTTAATTGTTTGATTGCTTCTGCTTCGAAAGGGACGAGCATGAAACTTACCCAATAATCATTTTTTTCTATTAATTCCTGAAGTTTGTCCCCAATCTCATTTCCTGTATAAATTCCAAAAGTAGTCCCGGCTAGTGCTCCCGTTAAGGTAACTACTGTTGAAATTTTTCCTGCGATAAGAGACCCAACCACGGTTCCTGCTCCTGGAAGAATGATGGTGCCTATTGCTGCACCAGCAAAAGCTCCGGCCAAACCCATTATAGTCCCCCCACCTAGAGACCCTAGTAATGTAGATTTTTCTGTTAAAGAATATACAAGCGCATATTTTCTGTTAGTTTCTAAAGAAATCTCTACAGGAAGTTTTTCTATAGGGGCTTCTGCATTTTGTAGAAATTCCCAATAAGAAATATTCTTACCCGGAACTTTTGTTTTTATCAAATAGAGAAGAATACCATCTATTTTTTTGATTTTTTTTTGTACCTTTTCATCAAATTCTATTGTTGCGCATATCACACAATAGCTCGGATTCCCCAGTGTTGGCTTTCGTTGGAAAAAGTTCATCTTACCTTGTCCTAGCATCCACCAGCAGTCGTACATTGTATTTGCTATTTCTCTTTTTATTGTTTCTTCGTTTGTTGAATCTATCTTTATCTTTTGTGTTTTACACCTAAGCGGAACTTCTAATACTAATTCACCTCGCAGGAAAATTTCATTTCTAAGAACAACACTTTTGTGACAAGCTTCTTTTTCAGAACTTTCTTTATAAGGGATCTGTCTAAAAAAATAGAAAAGCAACGCAGCTGCCACAACCAATATTATTAAACCTATCAAAAAATGTTGAGTTATCCCTGCTTTTTTTTTCATTTTACTCGAACAAATTTATTCCCAATGCCGGCAAAAGATATTTGACAAAAGCAAAAGCTATTACGAAGCATGCTACTATAATTATTATTAACCTTATTAAATTTTCGCTGACGCTTTTTTTATTTTTAATTTTCATATTTCTTCAAGAGTTCAACTTCGTAATGAGTCCCTGCATGGGTTATATTCAAATCCATTATATTTATTTTCAAAAAAAGAGTTTCGTTTTTCATTTTGAAAATTAAATCAATTTCACGACATGCTTTTTCGTCACACTTATTTTTTTCACAAATACATAAAACTCTCTTTCCTAACATAGAAGATGGCTTTTCGTAATTATTTTTATTTATGTTTACGTTTTCTTCAAAGCAAACGATATGCCAGCCTTTTGGTGTTGTTACGGTTATTATTCTCGAACTTCCTGGTTGCATCTTTTTTACTTCTTCAATGATGTATTCCAAAGTGCCTATGGCTTTTTCCATCGAAGACTTTCCGAAAAGGAATCCTAAGAATATTCCAAAAATGATAAAAATTAAGGTTATTCCGATGACAGCAATAATTAATTTTACAATTTCTGGCCCTAATATTTTATGATCAGCTTTTTTATTCATTTCTAAAAAAAGCAAGCAAACTATTTAAAAGTTGTTTAACCGTATTGTTCTCTAGGTATTAACCTACTGTAATGGCTTGACTTGAGAAGCATTCCATAACCCTAGAGCATTTTTTATTTTTGTCCATATACTGCTAGAAATGTCTTTCATCGCACCGGTTAAAATTAAAACAAGAATAACCAGAACAATAAGTAGTAAAATAATAATAACAATTGTGTTAATAGAAAGCTCTACCCCCTTCTTTTTTATTCCTAATCCGCCCATTCTTTTTCTAACTCTTCACACATTTCTTTTGTGAACTCCACTCGCTTGCACTCTTCTGTTTTGTAGGCTGCTATTTCTTTGTCGGTGCATCTCATTTTAACTGTGCTTTTTCCGTCGGTCGCTTTTATTATGAAGTCGTGATAACAAAACATTTCTTTGTTGAGACCTGTGCAATAAGTTTTACAAACCTCTCTCGCTTGTTCTACGTCAGCTTGGTCCCATGCTCCTTTCGCACCTGTTATTCTCTGCCACAAACTTTTCATTCCTCCGGTAAAATAGAGAGCAATAATTACCAAAACTAAAAGAGCAAGGATTATTATTATTATTGTTGTTATATTAATTTCTGCTCCGCGTTTTTGCATTTTCCTCTTTTATTAAATAAGAACTTTTTTATTTTTTAAAACTTTCGTTATTCTATACATCCATTTTTTATTTTAATCTCTTGTCCTGAAGTTATGTTTTTTGCCTCGTGAGAACAAAGTAGATTTTCTTTTTCAAATTTTACTTCCTCTTTTTTTAAGAAAAGTTCTTTTTTCATTTCTATCTTTGTTTTTTTTATAACTTCTCCTTCATACAAAAGAAGGATTTCATTTTTTTTACATTTTATAATATATCCAATTGGAAGTTCTACCTTTTTGATAGCCTCTTTGTTTGCTTTTAATAAAGAAACGATATATTCGAATTCCTTTATTGCTTCCGTCCTTCTTTCCTTACAAAGCGGGAATTCTTCGATCATTTTTTGTATTTTTTCTGCATCTTGAATTTTTTTTGTCATCAAGAGAAAACCAACTTCATGAGTTCTCTTGTAAATTTTATCAGACGTGATGAATCTTTTTGTTTTTTTTTCGAAAGGAAATTTTTTTGTGAATTCTATGTTGGCTTCTAAAAAAGCACTTTGCTCTAATTCCAGCGTAGGTTTTAAACTTAAAGTTTGTAGACTAAAATTTTTTATTTTCTCTTCCCTTATCTTGTTTTTTTTATACCATAAACTTGTATTGATTGTTTTTCCTTCTACAGTAAATGTCAGATAAACCTCTTTAGGGAAAGAATCTGAGAAGTTTGGAAAAATAACACAAAAACATTCACTATCTTTGATACTGGAGCATTCTTCGAGGCTTTTCAGAAGTTTTTTGAAGTTATCCTCCATTTTTTCTTTTAGTTCTTCGCTGAGAGAAGGACCCTTTATCCAAGAATATAATTCTCTGAAAGCTTTCGGAGCAAAAATTAAGACAATAACTATTACTATTAAAACTATTATGAAAGCTATTACATGTGATAATTTTTCTTCAGGCATTTTTCATCTTCCGAAACGTAAAAAATTTTTTAATTGTTCTATCACATTTATTCCTTTTTTTTGCATTAAATACAAGCCGATTATTACCAAGACAAGAATTATTATTGCAATTATCCACCAGCCCAATTCTTGCTGCAGCAAAGCTTTTTTTTTCATTTTAGACTATTATGGATCCGACCGCTATTATTGCAAGTAGCCCCAATAGAGCGGTAGCAACTAATGCTGCCAAGAAATACAAAATTATTGCTGTTAATAAATTTTTACTGCTTTCGTATTTTTCTCCTAATCTGTCCTCCCCATTTTCTATTGTGACTAGTGTAGATGTCAATATTAGCACTATTTCTATTAGATAAATCCCTATTATTATTTGCAACCAATATGGTGGGATCATTTTTACAACGTTGAACATGCTTGTTATTGCTCCTACAGTGCCTAACCCGACGAGTTCATGTGTTGCTGTTAATTCTCCTGTTTCAATCAAAATTTGGAGCTTGCTCAAAATCAAAGTTATCATTGCTGCAAGACCAGTAACAACCGCAGCCAACAAAGGAGCTAAAAAATTCATGTTGCTTTTCATACTACTTGCTATATCTGCTAACAAATCTTTTAGTCTCTCAGAAACTTTGTGGATATTTTTAACATACTCGCTTATAGCCATCATTGCTCTTGCTGCAATACCTAGTCCTTTTTTTACCGCTTCGACAAGGATTTGCATACTTGTTCTTATCAAATCTGAAGGGTAATAATTTATAGCCCCACGTGTTTTGTTGAAAATTGCTTGTTCTAAAGACATTCCTAATTGTTGAATGTTTGTGCTTACTATCGTGAAGAAACCTTCTGTTGCTGTTCCTCTTATGCTATTAGCGACCCTTCCAAAAGCCATTTCTGCTGGAATGCCGTCTGCGAGTCTATTTCCTAATTGAAAAATTGCAGAACTGAATTCTTGTTCTAGTTTTTTTGTTTCTTCTCTTGTTTTTATTAATTTTTGTGTTTTCAGTTTGTACGCTGTAGAGAAGAAAATTGCAATTCCTAAAGTAAAAAATAACCCGAGAATTACAGCAAAAAATCCAAAAGGTCCAACGCTCTTACCAGTCTCTTGATCTTGTTTGAAGTCAAATGCGGGCTGTCCGAGAAAACTAATGTTGTAGTCTCTTTCTAATCCTAAGATGTGAGGAAGGTCTGTGTAGTGAAAAAGCAAAGGAAGCATGCCAATAAATAAAAAAGGAAGTGCGAAGAAAAAAGCTTTTATGTATACTGTGTTATCTTTGTAGTATTTATAATTTGGGTTTCTTTCTAGGAGTTCTGTTTCCCCATATCCTGCTGGCCTTCTTGCCAGTACTTGGGAAGTCATGTAAAAAACGAAGAATGGTAATATTATATTGAACAAAATAGCTACGTGGTACCATTTAATTGCTCCTTGTAAAAGAGTAGAAGCCAAAGGGAGCAACGCTAGGCCTAAAGTAGGTAATACTATCCCAAGCATGTAAATGTTTGTTATTGGAGATTTTACTTCGTGTGTAAAATGTATCATTTTTTCATACATGCCGTCGAGAATAACTTGCATAGCTTTTTCCAAGATTGCTATTCTTCTTTCTTCTACGGGTTCATAGAGCGAAGATTCTATGAGATGCATCGCTTCTATAAACTCCGGATTGTATTTTCGCCATTTTTCCAAGTAAGCATCTAAAGCATCTTTTATTGTCGCATATTTTGCAGTTTCTACATCGTAGAAAATTTTTTTGAAATCAAGCGCGAGAGGCGGCTGTAAGTTGTTTGCTGCAAACCTTACCGCCCGTTCGAGGTTGCTTGTGTGGCGCATGTAAATAACGATGTAGAGTATTGCCGGAACCATCTGCGATGCTGCTTTGAGACGCCATTTTTGTGCAAGTCTGAATGGCAAAGTGTTTAAATAATAAAATAAGAAAAGAGTAACAAACATCAGCAAGAAAAAAATAAGGAGAGCATTATTTAGATTATTCGTAAATAAAAAAATTGCAACGCAAATCAAAGCAGAAACTATAAAGCCTAGTAGCAGAGAAAATATCGCAAGCCCAGCAGCTTCTCCAGGCTCTATTTCCAAATGTGCCGTTTCTATTGCTTCTTGTAATGCGATTGCATCTTTTTCTTTTAGTTTTATTTTTATTATACGCCCTACATTTTTACACGCTTTTTCATATCTGGAGGGGATCAAGGTCGATTCTTCTTTGAACTTCAAGTATTCTTTAGAATAGTCGGTTGTTTCTTCGAAGTCTAACCTTATTTTTGATTTCAACTCTCGCAAAAAATCTTTAGTGTTCGGTTTTACCATCTTTTTAAAAACGAAGGAAAAACATTATAAAAATTTTTGCAACAATATTTAAAACCAAGAAATCTATTTGTATAAAATGGGTTTTTGGATTAATAACTTCATAGGACTAGAAGGAAAAAGCAAGAGAGCAAACAGATTTATTCTAAATTTTTATTATTTTCCTTCTGCTGAAGAAGAACCAAAAAGCATAAAAGTTTTCTTAAAACAAAATGTAAAAATACCTTCCTGTTTTTTGAAGTATGAAAATCTAGAAAAAATAATCAAGAGAGTGGAAAAACTAGCTACAAAGTTAAGAAAATATGTTTTTAATGACTATTACGTTCTCGAGGTAGAATTACCTTATGAAAAAAATAATATAAAAGAACTTCCGGATGTTTTTCAAAAAGGAAGCTATGTTAAGATCTTTAAGTACAGGGGCTTTTATCCAGAAAGGAAAGTTTCTCTCGATGCAAAGGTAAAAAAGATTTTTGAGGAGATTTCCAAATTTGAGAAAAAAGAAGGGGAGAATAAAGAAAATTCTGCAAGAGAGATAGATTTTTTGCTTAAACAGATAAACAAAGAAAATAAGTTTTATTTCAACGTCGAAACAAAAAATTATGAAGTAGAGCTTAATTCTTTGGATGGCATCTTTTTCGAAGAAAAATTTTTGACGGAAAAAGATTTTTCGCTTGCTAGAAAACTTTATTTAGATTTAGAGAAGCCGTTGTGGAAAAAAGAAGAGGAAAAAGAATTAATAAAAAAAAGGAAAGAATTGTTGAGGAAGCTATCAAAAGAAAAAAATGCAGAAAATACTAAGTCTATAAAAAGAGAAATAGAAGAAATAGAAAAGAAACTGACTATCAATACGAAATTTGGAACTATCAAGCTTTATGAGGATTTGTTCGATGCAAAAATTTCTTTTGTCTCTACCATCTGGGAAAACATAAACGGAAGAACTATAAAAGAACTTTATGTATGGGACCCTCTTTCTGATATAAATGAAGAATATGTTAATGGATTTTTTATTAAAAAATTCAAAACAGAAAAAGAGCTTATAGAAGCGCTTACAACTTCTATAAAGAATAGGAAGCCCCTAGTATGTATAGGCCATAATGAAGCTTATGACATCACACAACTCAGATTTGCTTCAGAAGAGACAAGAGCAGGAAAATTTGATATTGCTGTTAAAGATATTGTTCCAAGAAGAGATTTTGTTAGAGATTTTCTTCAGAGATTAAGAGAAGATTTGATATACATAGACACTTTATGGCTAAACAGGATTTTCTTTCCTTTCCTTTCTTTCAGAAGCTTGAAAAGAAGTTTAAAACTAGAAGATGTTGCTAAATTTCACGGAATTCCTTTCGAGAAAAAAATAAAACACGAAGAATTAAGAGATTATGAAATAAAAAGATTGGCTGGAAACGAAACAGAAAGAAAAGAGGCATTCAGAGAACTTGCGGATTACACGACCAAAGACATAGAAATAATTTATGAAATTTCAAAAAAAATCCCTTTTTCTTTACTTGTAAAATTGAAAAATGTAATGCCTTATTTGACCTTTACAGAACTTGCTTTTTCTACAAGCTGCATCAAGAAATATTTTGAAAAAAAACATTTTGATTTGTTCCATAATTTAGAGTATTATGGAAAAAAACAAAAAAAGAGGGAAGAAAAATTACAATTATTCAAAAGAGTTTTCAAAAGAAAAAAGAAAGAACTTCTTGAATGGGCTGGAATACAAGTAGAAAAAGAAAATTATGATGGAGCCTATGAAATATATATCCCCTTTGAAGAATTCATCTTAGATTGTATTTTCAGAGCATGTCCTGAATTCGAGAAAATTTACAAAAGTTTTGAAAATAAAGAAACAAACAAAGTGAAAGAAAACATAGAAAAATTCGGTTTCCTTCAGTATATGAAAGTTCTTGCTCAACAAATCCTTACAGATTATTATTGGGTGAGAAAATGTGAGAAAGAAGCCAAAAAATTCTTAGGAAAAATCCCTCTTTTTGCTCTGCAGCAAGAAAATTCAAATCTTTCAATCTTGGAAAAAAAAGCTAGAAAGAATGGCCTCGAAAGAGAACTAAGAAATAGTTTTTCTACTCTTGATTACTCCTTAGAATGTTTCTATGATCTTTATAATTTTCTAGATGCAAAAACAAAAAAAGAATTAAAAAATAAACCAGAAATAGAAGCCCTTTTTATGCTGTACAGAAAGAAGGAGTTGGGTTTAAAAGAAAAAAAGGAAAAATTGTTGAGAACATTTGTTGGTAGCTTCAAAAAATTTCTAGAAACTTCTGAGATGCTTGTAGAAAAAATGAAGATTCCAAAAGAAATTTTTTATGCTCTATACTACCAAGAAAAATCCAAAAAAGAAAAAAAGAGATTTGAGAAAAAATACAATCTCAAAGTAGAAGAGCTGACAAGAAAGATAGCGATTTCTTATAAAAACTTAAAGAGAGAACTTGAATTTCTTGGAAAAGTGGTAGGAGTTAGAGGAGATCTTTTGTTTTTGAAACCCTATGATGGAAAAGAAATAGAGAAAAGTAAATTTTTTTATATAATAAGAAAGTTTTAAAAAACTTTAAAATAGCAAAAAATATATAAATATTGATTTCCAAGGTTCAAGAAAGAAAAAATGTTGAAGATATTGAAGATAAGTGAAGTGGTAGGGATGAAAGTATTTACAGATGGTGGGGATTTCATAGGGACTATTGAAGAAGCTAACTTGTTGGGGAACAGAGTTGAAAGTTGGCGTGTTAGGGTTGCAAAAAATTCTAGCGTAGGGCCTTATTTAAGCGGAGCAAAAGGTTTGATTATTCCACACCAATATATCAAAGCGTTTGGAGAAGTTGTAATTATAAGTAAGACAGCAATACCAAAAGAGGAAGCAGAATCTATAGAAGAAATAGAATAAACAAAGATGAATGGATTTATCCCACCCTTCATCTATAATGTACTTCTACCTTTTTTACTTGTCTTTGCTGTTGTTTTTGCAATTCTTGAGAAAACCAAAGTTTTAGGAGAAAAAAGAAATATTAACCTAATAGTTTCTTTTTGCATAACTTTTATTTTTGTAGGCGTTCCAGCAATGGTAAATGTAACTTTGCGTTTGATACCTGTGGTTTCTTCGATAATAGTAGTTTTGCTTTGTTTACTTCTACTTTTTGGATTTGCTGGTTTGAGGGTGGAAGAAAACAAAACCTTAAGGACAATCCTTGGAGTAATTCTAGGAATTGCCTTAGCTGTAGTTGTGTTCTGGGCTTCTGGAGCAATGGACAAGTTCAGAGGAACAAAAATTTCAGAAGCAACTCTTAATTATATAATTTTTTTTAGCATTTTCGTCTTGGCTATTGTTGTAGTTTTGGTTGGTGGGAAGAAAAGGGAATAAGGAAAGTTTTAAAAATTAAAAAATCTTCAAATAAAAATGGAAATATTATTACAGTATCATTGGTATTATGGTGGTCCTATGGAACAGATGATTTCTCAATGGGCCCAACTCGGAGTTTTTAATGTACTTCTACCTTTTTTACTTGTCTTTGCTGTTGTTTTTGCAATTCTTGAGAAAATAGACTTACTTAAAAATCGGGGAGTTCATGCTATCATAAGCCTTGCTGTAGGTTTTTTTACAATAGCAAATCCTTATGTAATCTCTTTTTTTCTTCCACTTTTTTCTAATCTTGGTCTTGGAGTTGCAATTCTAATTGCTCTTGTTGTTGTTTTGGGTCTTGCGATACATCCTGGAGAAAAAACGTGGAAAACTATTTTTTTAGTTATGGGGGTAATTATCTTTATAGTAGTTCTTGGTAAGGCAGGAATTTTTAATTACTTGAATATTTTTGGATATTGTGATTCTTATTGTCAAAGCACAGTTGTTTTTTTTGTTATAGTTGGTCTTGCTGTGCTTGTCGCATTGCTTTATGGAAAAAAAGAAGAAGGAAAAATGATAGCAATACCTGCGGGAAAATAAAATGGAGATGATAGATGTTTCGGCTGGTGTGACAATGTTCATGCCGGTATTCGCTTTTCTTCTTGTTTTTGCAGTCACATATGGTTTGCTTAGCAAAACAAAAGTATTGGGAGAAAATAAATTTGTGCATATTCTTGTGAGTTTTGCTGTAGCAATAATTTTTTTGGCTTCTGCTAGCGCGATCCATTATGCAAAAGTTTCTGCGGGATGGTTTGCTGCTTTCATAATAAGTTTGCTTTTTATTGTTTTGATAGTGGGCCTTGTAAGAAAAAATCTTGAAGATATCATGACGAAAGGATTCGCATGGTTCATAGTTATATCTTTAATTTTAATTTTCATATTTTCCGGAGCTTATGTTTTTCGTGATGTTATAAACACCTACCTAAGCAGGCCGAGAGCAATAATTTTTGATCCTACTATTTTTGGTGTTGTAATCCTAGTTGGAGTTACGATTTTTGCCGCATGGCTAATGACAAGAGAAAAATAAATTCAAAATATTTTCTTACCAAATTTTTTTGCTATCTTTTGTAGTATACTCTTATCTATCCTCGGTTCTCTGCTTTGGACTATTTCTTTAATTAATTTATAGTATTTTAACATTTCACGAATTTCTGCAGCAGAAACGTGAGATCCTCTGCTAATTCTGGAAATTCTAGAACTGTCTATAATCTCTGGATTCTCTCTTTCTTCTTTTGTCATACTATCTATAGCGTAACGCCATCTCTTCAGTTTTTCTTCTTGTACTTCAAATATGTTTGGAATTTTTTTAATGGCAGAATGAGCGAAACTCCCCATACCAGGAATCATTTCTGCTATTTTGTCGAGGGGCCCAATTTTTTGCATTGTTTTTATTTGTTCGTAAAAATCCAAAAGAGTAAACTTTCTTTCTGTTTGCTTTTTTTCTGAGACGCTTTCTATCTTTTCAAGCAAAGTTTTTAGGTCGCCCATCCCAAGGAGTCTAGAAACAAAACTTGCCGGATCGAAACTTTCTATATCATGTAATTTTTCTCCAGTTCCAATAAAAAAAACTTTAGAACCTGTTTCTTTACAAGATACAAGAGCACCGCCTCCTTTTGCTGTCCCGTCCATTCTTGTTATTATGATACCATCAATTCCTACTTCATTAAAACCTTGCGCTTGCTTTTTTGCCGCTTTTCCGATGTCTGCTGCAACAACCAGAAAAGTTTTTTCTGGTTTTATCACTTCTTTTAGTAATCTTATCTCTTCCAACAAATCTTTGTTTAAGACGTCTCTCCCTGCAGTATCTATCAAACATAAATCGAATTTTTTTATTTTTTCTTTGAATTTTTCATAAATCGCCAAAGGGTTTTTTTCCTCTTTATCTACAAAACAAGTAATTTTCGCTTTTTCTGCGAGTTGCTCCAGTTGTTCTGGAGCGGCAGGTCTGTGCACATCCAATCCAAGAAGGCATGCTTTGAAACCCCTTTTACTATAATAGAATGCAAGTTTTGCTGCGGTAGTTGTTTTTCCACATCCGTATAATCCTAGGAGCATTATCTTGTAAGGTTTTACTTTTTTTTCTAATTTGAATTCGTGAGTCTCCCCACCAAGAATCTCTACTAGTTCTTTATGTATAAATTTTATGAGGTGTTCTCTGTTGGCTTTTTCTTTTCTTGCTTCTTCCTTTATTTTTTTTATAAGAGAATCTACAAGTTCCAAATCTATATCCGCTTCTAATAAAGCACGTTTTATTTCATAACATGCTTCGTCTATTTCTTTTGTATTAAAAAATATACTTGTTGCTATTTTTTGCAATGCATTTCTTAAGTTTTTACCAATTCTGTCCAGCATTATACATCTACGAATATCTTTTTTATAAATTTTAGGAAAAAATTTAAATGAAAATCTTTTTAATAAAAGAATCTTTTTCAAACCGTTCAAAGTCTTGATAATTTTGGCCCGTACCTAGAAATAGAATTGGTTTCTTAGTTATATAGCTTATACTTATACAAGCGCCTCCTTTTTCATCGACATCTGCTTTCGTCAATATTATCCCATCTATTCCTACAGTTTCGTTAAAAGTTTTTGCTTGTTGTATAACATCGTTTCCTGCTATGGCTTCGCCTACAAAAATTTTTAAATCTGGTTTTGATACGCGAACAATTTTTTCCATTTCTTTAAGGAGGTCTTTGTCCGTGTGCATTCTTCCTGCAGTATCTATAAGTACGGCATGTATACCATGAGCTCTTGCATGGGCTATCGCATCGAAAGCAACTGCAGCAGGATCTGATCCGTATTTATGTTTTATTATCTTTAAATTTAATTTTTCAGCATGCTTTTCCAATTGTTCTATTGAAGCTGCCCTGAACGTGTCGCTTGCAGCTAAAACACAATTTATACCTTTACTTTTTAAAAAATAAGCTAATTTTGCTATGCTTAATGTTTTTCCTGTTCCGTTAATTCCGAAAAAAACTATGACATAAGGTTTTTCTTTTTTTTCTTCTATTTTTTTTACAATATCAAACGGTTCTGGGAAAAGTCCAAGAATTGCATTTTTCGTAGTTTCTCTTATTTCTTCTCTTATTTCTTTTCTTTTTATTTCCTTCCCTACCAAATCTTTTTTTAATTGAGTTTTCAAAAAGTCTATTACTTCTATAGCTGCATTACTTTCTATGAGTATTATTTCAAATTCAGAGAAAAAATTTTCGAAATTTTTTTCATCGAGCTTTACAGTAATTATTGGTTTGAAGATTTTTTCTATTATACTCTCTTTTTTTTCCTCTTTTTTTTCTAATTCTTCTTCTGTTTTCTTGAATAGTCTTTGTAATCTTTCTTTCAAGAATTTGAACATAACGAAAAAGAAAAAAGAAGAATTTATAAAATCTTTCTTCTTTATAAAGAAAAAATGAAGTGCAAAATTTATTTATTTAGGCATGGTCAATCCTATCATAATAGAAACGCCATCTTTTCAGGTACTTTGGACAGCAAGTTAACAAAAACAGGAAGAGAGCATGCAAAAATAATAGCCTTGGCTTTGAAGGATAAAAGAATAGAAGCAGCGTTTCATTCTTCTTTGTCAAGATCAAAAGAAACTTTGAAAGAAGTTTTGAAATTTCATCCAGAATGCAAAATTGTAATAGAAGATGATAGGCTTATCGAGAGAAGTTATGGTAAAATTCAAGGAATGAGCCACTATGCTTTCGTCAAAAAATATGGATTCAAAAAATACAAGCAAATTCATCGTGGTTATGATGTTAGGCCACCGGGAGGAGAAAGCATAAAAGATGTCGAGAAGCGTGTTTTAGATTTCATAAAAGATTTGTTGAAATTTATGAGAGAAAACAAAGTCAATGTTGCAATAAGCGCAAGCGGCAATTCGATAAGACCCTTCCGTAGGTTTTTCGAAAAGACCAGCATAAAAGAAATGATGTCTTGGGAGATACCTTATGATAATTATTTTGAGTATAGTGTAAAAGTTTAATTCTAAAATGATAACTTACCAAGAAATTTATGATTTGTTGAGAAGAGAAAAATACAACGAGGCTATACAAGAATTACCGAAAAATTTTCTTTCTGAAGTCGCTTCTTATTTCGAAGAAAAAAAGAAAATACTCTCCAAAGATTCAGAATTGTTTTCCGATACTTTGATGATGACAAAAAAACAATTAGAAAATGCAGCAGCTATGGTTAAAGAACTTTTCGTCATACGAGAAAGAAAAGTTTTGAATCTTGCCTTTGTCGCTTCTCAGACAGGAGTAAGCAAGCGAGATACTGAAAACTTGCTTGAACATGAAAAGGAGCTTTTTGATATCATCGTGAAAAAGCTAGAAGAAAATCAGAAATTAATAAAACAAAAATTAGAAAAAAATGAAGAAAAAGAAAGAAAAAATCTTTCGATAAGGTTTAGGGAGAGTGTTCCTGCTTTTCTTTCTCCAGAAGGAAAAGAACTTGGACCTTTTGAGGCAGGAGAAATAGCTAACTTACCAAAAGAAATAGTAGAAATTTTAATAAAAGACGGAAAAGCAGTTTTGATAGAATGATGATTACATTTAAAAATAAGAAAACTTCTTTAGAATAATGAAATTTCCAAAAGAAACAAGAAGATATTGCCCCTACTGTAAAAAACATACCAAACACACTATAAGTATTTTGAGTGCAGGAAGGCAAAGAGGTTCTTTAAGAAGAGGCTCTTTGGCTAGAGCAAGAAAAAGGGGATTGGGAAGAGGCAAGGGAAATCTAGGAAGATGGGGTTCGAAGAGAGCTGTAAGCAAGTGGAAAAGAAGGATAAAAAGCACCCAACGGAAGGTTTTACTTTATAAATGTCAGGAATGTGGAAAGATAAAAGGAAAGAGCCAAGGGATAAGAACCAGCAAAATCACAATCGGATAAAATGCTTAAGAAAAAAATTTTTAATATCCGCTTAGAAATTCTCGATATAGAAGTCCCTGTGTTTGGCTCGA
Source organism: Candidatus Pacearchaeota archaeon (assembly GCA_025058615.1). Lineage (GTDB taxonomy): Archaea > Nanobdellota > Nanobdellia > Pacearchaeales > UBA284 > JANXDM01. The sequence continues at coordinate 55,123 of JANXDM010000001.1, forward strand.
GTTTCGGGGGGGTTGAAGGAAAGACGATTATTTATGATTTGACGAAAATTTTGAAAGGAAAAAATTGCGAAGGAAAATTTAGAATAAAAAAAGAGACTGATTCTCTTGTGGGAGTTATGGAATCTTTTATGATCTATCCACACTTTATTAGGAAGATGATAGGGAAAGGAGTGAGCATTGTAGAAGATTCTTTTGTGGTGAAGTGTCAAGATTCTTTTTTACGTATAAAACCTTTTTTGATAACAAGAAAAAAAGTTCATAGATCCGTTAGGAAAGCTTTAAGAGAAAAAGCAAAAGAATTAATAACCAGAACCTTTTCGAAAGCAACAAGACAAAAAGCATTTCAAGAAGTTTTGTCATCTCATCTTCAAAAAATTTTGGCAAAAAAACTTAAGAAGATTTATCCTCTTTCTGTTTGTGAAATCAGGATGATGAAAGTTGAGAAGTAACTTCTCTTAAAACTCTAATAAAAATTTTTCTAGTTTCTTTCTTACATTATGGCTTCTTTGTCTTTACTCCTTAATTTTTCTGCTAAAAAAGTTGTGATACTCAATTAATTCGTCTTTAGAAATTGTTGTTGGTATAGAGTTGTAAGTTTTG
>JANXDM010000001.1:55732-66670 GCA_025058615.1 Candidatus Pacearchaeota archaeon
ATTCCTGTACCAACTTTCTTGCGTCTTTATCATTAATACCTTTTACTAGCACTTTAAGCTTTCTATCTCACCTTCAATTTTTATTAATCTTTCTAAAGTTTTATACAAATGTCTCGGATTGAACTATGGACTATTCATTCAAATATATTTTGAAAAGCATGCATTCTAATAAAAGAAACCCCTTTGATAAAAATTTTTTCACCTTCTTACTTTTGGCATCTAACACTATAGAATCTGGAATCAATTTTTATTATTTTCTGAATTATAATTTATAAAGTGTTATGTTGTTTAGTTTTTTTAGGTATTCAGATGCTTTTTTTGTTAATTTTCCTTGTGTAACCAGCAAGACAGGCAATTTTTCTTCTTGTCCTTGAAAGGAAGCCAAGGCAAGATCTTCTTCATTTATTGTTTTCTTGTTGATAGCATAAACAAGGAATTTTATTTTTCCTATTTCTGATTCAAGCATGGCCTTACAGATTTTATTTTTTTCTTTGAATTCTTCTAAGATTTTTATGCCTTTTTTTCTCAAATTTTCGAGAATTTTTTCTTTTATTTCAAATTTTTTCTTTGTTTTTTTCTCTATTTTTTCCTCTATTTTTGTTTCTTGTTCCTCTTTTTCTTTTTGTTTCGTTTCTGTAAACGTTTCAATTATTTTTTTTGCTTCTTCTTCCGGAACAAGATAGTAATACCAAAAAATTTTTTCTTTTTCTCCCGTTGTTTGTTTTATCATTTTTGCAAAATCTTTTGTGTTTCTTAATGCAACCCTTTGTAAAGGAGTAATAGTTTCATCTTCCAGAACCTTTTTTTCTTTTAATAACATCACTGCATTACGCTCTTGTGGTGGTAAGTGATCTATAAATTTCTCGAGTAAGTTCTCTTGACCTTCTAAATAATAGAGAGGCGAGCCCCCTATTTTAAGAAAACTCAATTTGAGTGTTTTTTCTGCAACCATCTCGGAAAGTAATGCAGAAGTGAACAAAAGACTCAACCCTATTTCATTCGAAAGTTGCCCAGGCAAGCAAGGCCCTTTTTCTTTTATCAATTCAATTATCTTTTGTTTTTTTTCTATCATTCTATGGTTTTAACCATTTAATTTCATAATAAGTAACATCTCCTTCGTTATCGACTATACCTATAAGAAGTCTTTTTTTTGTGCTGTGTGCAACTCTTGTTTTTGCTGCAAACTCATACCATGTCAGTCCAGAAGTTTCGTGAACTGGAAAAAGAATCCATTTTGCGTGTTTTTCTCCTGGTTTTACTCCCCGCCCATAAACTCGAAAATCTGCGCCAAATTTTAAAGCTGTCTTGATTATGTATCCACGATTTCGAATGTCTGAAAAAACTCTGAAACGATGCCAAAAATTCGGTTCCATCTTTTTTGCTTTTTCTAGAAATTTTTCAGGAGTTAATTTCTTCCGTCCTTCATAAACCTCCATTTTTCCTTTTTCCATCAAATAAAGAGCTTCTACGAGAGGGTAATGAATCTTACCATCCACAAGCTCTCCGAATCTGCTTTTTTCATAAAGTTCGAAAGCTTCTTGTGTGTTGCTCGTTACGATTTCTCCTACAAATATTGCTTTTATTTTCTTTTTCTCTTGCATGTTAATAAAAATATAGAATATTTTTTAAATGTTGTGAAGAAAAAAATAAAAATATCAAAAACTTTTGTGGAAAATGATAAAAATAGTTTTTCTTGGGACTAGCCAAGCAGTTCCCGATAGAGAGCGAGGTCAAACATCTGTTTTATTAAATTATGATGGAGAAAATATTTTAGTTGACTGTGGCGAATGTACGCAGAGGCAATTTAGGCTTGCAGGTTTGAATCCTTGCAAGCTTGACAAAATTTTAATAACCCATTGGCATGGGGATCATGTTCTTGGCCTTCCAGGTCTTCTTCAAACGCTTGCATTGAACAATTATTCGAAAGTTTTGGAAATTTATGGACCAAAAGGAACAAAAAAATATCTTCAAATTATGAGAAAAATGTTCGCGTTTAAGGGCAAAATAAAAATAGAAACAAAAGAGGTAGAAAGAGGAATTTTTTTTGAAAACAAAAAATTCTTTTTGGAAGCAGCAGAAATGGACCACACGACAAAATGTTTGGCTTATGCATTCGTAGAAAAAGATAAGAGAAAAGTAAAAATGGAAGAATTGAGAAAAATCGGAATAGAGGAAGGGCCGTGGATAAAAAAGTTACAAGAAGGCGAGGATCTTTTTTATGAAGGAAAAAAAATTTCTGCTTTGGATTATACAACAATCGAAAAAGGAAAAAAAATATCTTTTATTTTTGATACTAGATTTAATAAAAATTGTGTGAAGATCGCAAAGGATTCTGATGTTCTAGTTGCAGAAGCTTGCTTTTTGAAGAGAGATAAAAAGCTTGCTTTAGAAAGGGGCCATCTTACTGCAGAAGATGCATCAAAAATTGCAAAAAAAGCAAAAGTAAAAAAACTCATATTGACGCATGTTAGCCAACGATATCTTAAAAAAGAAGAGGTTGTGAAGGAAGCAAAAAAAATTTTTCCCTACACAGAATTGGCCCGTGATTTTATGACAATATACCTCTAATCCTTGGTTTTTTTCTTTTTTTCTTTTTCTGTTTTTGCTTCTGCTTCTTTTATTTTTATTTTTTCTTCCATTCCTAAGTGTTCCAAGACTTCTTTGTATCTATTTCTTATCGTTACTTCCGTTATACCGGCTACATCTGCGACCTCTCTCTGTGTTCTTCTTTCATCATTCAGCAATGCAGCAACATACAAAGCAGCAGCAGCAATTCCAGCAGGACCTCTTCCAGAAGTTAGTTCTGAAGATTCTGCTTTCTTTAAAATTCTTAATGCATCGCTTTGCGTCTTTGGCGATAAATGCAACTCGGATGCGAATCTTGCGATGTAATCTTTAGGATCTGACGGACTTATTTTTATTCCAAGTTTCCTTGTTATAAACCTATAAGTTCTCCCTATTTCTTTTCTTTCTACGTCACTTGCGGTAGAAATTTCATCAAGCGTGCGAGGAATATTACAAGAACGACAAACAGCATATATACATGCTGCAACAACAGCCTCCATACTTCTTCCTCTGACGAGGCCTCTTTGTAGTACTAGGTTATAAATCCTTGAAGCTTCTTCTTTCACAAAATTTGGTAAATTCAGATAAGACCCGATGCGTCTCAATTCAGCCATAGCAAGTCTTAAATTTCTTTCTATACTTGTACTAACACGTTCCTGCCATTTTTTCAATCTAAAAAATTTTTTTATTTTTTTTTCGGAACCGAGCTGATAAATATCTGATAGCTCTCCTATGTTTGTCGTTAATCCTTGATCGAATTTTTGTAATGTTAAAGGAGCTCCGCCCCTCCCTTTCCTTTCTCCCTCCTCGAATTGACGCCATTCTTGTCCTGTGTCGATCATCTTTTCTTCTATAACGAGGCCACACGAAGAACAAACCAATTCTCCTTTTTGTTCGTCATATATTAATTTTGTAGAACCACATTCAGGACATTTTTTTACGAACGTCATTTTTAGAAAGATTTATAAACTTTTCTAGAGAAAAACATTTATAAACTTTTCTATTTTTTATATTTTTATATCAAACTATTTCTTTTTGACTTCTTCCTATGTGCATGCTAATTCCAACAATTATCTAAGAATACCCATAAACGCAACATACGCTATTTTTTTAAGCTTTCGGTTTGAAGTATCCCCAATGATCAAGCGCTATTTTCAATTCTTCGTGAGTTTTTGCATATTCTTCTAAACTTATGTTTTTCATGCATGCTTCGACCGCTTGTCTTGCTGCTATCGTTCCGGCCCTGCTTCCCAAAGGATGGCCGTGAATCCCACCTCCGAATTGTATACCTATATCAAACCCAAGATATTTGATTACTTCTGGAACAAGACCCGGATGTAGTCCACCAGAGGAAATTGCCAGCATTGGTTTTATGTTATACCAATTTTGTTCAAATATTCTTTGTTCTTCTGTAGGAGGTCCTTCTATAGAGGGTATTTTTTCTTTTATTCCATTAGTTTTTTCTTTTTCGCAAACAGATTTACTCGCCCTTACTTCTGCAAGTTCTCCGTGCATTTTTCCTACAACGGTTCCTATGTGGAATTGGTCCCCTCCAGCCAATCTTACCAGTTTTGCTACAACATTCATAGAAATTCCGTGAAAAGGATTTCTGGTAAAAGAGGCATGCATACATCTATGCACATGTATGGGAACTTTTATTTCTCTCCGTAATTCTTTTAATGCTGCAAATCCACACGTTATCACGTCCATCATGACTGCGTTTGCACCCATTTCTATTAATTTTTCTGCTCTTTCTATCATTTTTGTTGTTTCATGTGTCACATTAACGGTGTAAAGAACTGTTTTACCTGTCTCGCTTTTTGCTCTGTCTAGAGCTTCCATCATATATGTTAGTCTTTTTTCTATAGGACATATCTTTCTCTGATCTGCAAGAGTTTCATCGTCTTTTATATGATCTATTCCACCCATCGCCACTTCGTAACCGACTTTAGCAGTATCCTTTGGAGTAAGTCCTACTTTTGGCTTTATTATTGTACCTACATGCGGCCTTCCTTCTTTTAGTGTTCCAACAATTTTTCTTATTCCTTTTATTCCGAATCGTGGTCCTCTAAAAATTCTGATATATTTTTTTGGTAATCTTATGTCTAGTAATCTACAATTCTTTATTGCTTTTAATCCAAAAAGATTTCCAGCTACTACGCTTAGCAACTGTGGGATATTTCCTGGTTCGAAAAGTTCTATAGGAAAGGCCACAAGGACGTAATTACCTTTTACGTCTATGACTCGCCCAGCAAATTTCCAAGCTCGTTTTGTCTCAGTTGTTACGTGTGTCCATGTTCCTATACTGCTTTCTGCTGCTATTGCAGCACCGACATCTTTTGGTGTGTATCCTTCTATTCCTTCAACATAATAATAGCAAATCAACCAGTCTTCCGGGTCTATTTTTTTCCCTATATCGACAAACTCCTCGAATTTTCTTTCCAGTTCTTTTTTTGATTCTTCGTATTCCCCAAATTCTACAAGTTGTTGTTTTGTTTTTTCCATTTTTCCTCTTATATTAAAACAGCTTGCACGCTTGATTCTCGGCTTGGTCTGTTTGTTATTCTTGCTTTTCCTATTTCAGTTTCTATTATCGCTCCCTTTACTAAAACATTCTTTCTTGCCGCAACAGGATTACTAGGAACTTCGAGAACATTCTTTATTTTTACTACTTTACATTCTTTTGTTTTTGGATCAAAAACATTTGCTTTGTTTGTTCTTAATAATACTATTCTTATCTTCCCTCCGTGTAGTCTGATTTTTTTCTTTTTTTCTTCGCCAAGAATTACTTCCCTCGGTTGGCTCTTTTTTTCTCTTAATTTTTTCTTCCTTGCTTTTTTATATTTTCCTCCCGTTATTTTTCTCATAAAATTTTTAAGGAGGCAATATTTTTAAAACTTCCTTTTTTTGATTTATCTAATAGAAAAAAATTCTCGAAAAATTTAAAAACTCTTTCTGCGAGAATAAAGCATGGCTAACAACATCGAGAGACCTTTGGATTTATTGAATCAATCGAAAGGAAAGGAGATCTTAGTGCAGCTCAAGAACGATAAGCAATTGGTAGGGACATTACTTGCTTTTGATATACATATCAACATTGTTCTGGCGAATACGAGAGAGTTGGAAAACGGAGAAATCAAAAAACATATAGGCTTAGCTTTTCTACGAGGAGACACTATAATTTATATTTCTCCTAGTCAAGTTTAACTCAAAAAATTGATAGAAAAATTTTATAATACTTTTTCTTTATCACAGTTGGCAAAGCATGCGGGAGTGCCGGAGCGGTCAAACGGGCACGGCTTAGAACCGTGTGCCTCAGTGGCTTCGTAGGTTCGAATCCTACCTCCCGCATTTATTTTAGAGAGTTAGAATAGCCTCAAACTAAACTTTCTAGTTTTTTTATTTTTTTCCAAGTTCTTTCCAATTTTTTATTTGCTTCTTTTACAATAATTTTAAGAAAATAATCATCTACAAGCAACTTTCCTTTTCTTATTATTGGGAACTCCATATTTTCTGTTGATAGTAGTTCACAAACTATCCTTTTTTTGGCGGTAATGATTCCACTTTTTTTCCATCCTGCGAATCTTGCTTTTTCTACCAAGTCGTTTGCATCCGCTATAGATCTGCATCCAACATGTAATATACATGGCTCTTGTTTGAAATTTACATCTTGTTTCTTTATTTCTTTTAATTGTTTCTTCAATCTTGAAAAGTTTATTTTATCATGGGAAGAAAAAAGAATTAAATTTCGTGCTTTTTTATCGGAATTTTTTAAGAGGATTATTCTTCCGGCGCAGGAAGAAGTTGTGTAATAATTTGGATTGGAATTTATTTTGTTGCATAATTTTTTTATCCTTTCATCTATACTCTTTTTTGTACTTTTATCTCTTTTTTGCAAGATGTTTTGCTTTTGTTTTTCGAAATCCATCAGAAAAATTTAATAAATTTTGTGTTTAAATAATTTTATGAAATATCTTGTGGATACTTCTGTTATTGCACAAAAAAGAATATTCAGGTTGGCAAAAAATAAGTTAAGGGGGACTATTTTAATACCTAATGCTGTAATAGCAGAATTAGAGAACCTGGCCAATAAGGGGAAGAAAGCAGGATTTGATGGGTTGGAAGAAATAGCGAAACTACATAAGTTAAAACCAAAAATAAAACTGAGGTTTGTAGGACCACGTCCTTCTGAGCACCAAATTAAGTACGCAAGATCGGGAGAAATAGATGCTTTAATAAGAGAACTTGCAAGAAAGTATAAAGCTACTTTAATTACAGCAGATATTGTACAATACAAATCTGCTCTGGCTTATGGTATCGAAGCAATTTTTCTGAAAACGAGAAAAAGGAAAAAGAAGAAAAAATTTTTATTTTTGAGATAGCTCTTCTTCTAAGCTCCCGTAGCTCAAGCTGGATAGAGCAACAGCCTCCTATGATTTCTCGAGAGAAAGCTGTTGGTTGCAGGTTCGAATCCTGCCGGGAGCGTTTTTCAAACCACTGGAAACAAAATAATTATCTTGTAATTGCTTACTTTGTCTTGTATTTTAATATTTCATACTTTTCCTTGTTTTCTATAAATTTTTGAGATAAGTATTCTCCGAGAACAACTTTTCTCAAGAAAATGGCTTTTTCGTTATTCCCAATATTTCTTCCAAAGAAGAAGGAATTATTATTTTCATTATACAAGTTAGATTAGAACCAGTTAATTATTTAACATATCCAAATCAAAAGACATTAATGGTGAACAGCTAAATTAAATTTTTTATTACAGATGTCCAAGCTTTTAAACAATTTTTTATATTGTACCCACCACCTCCCAAGGCAATTATGTTACACTTCCATTTTTTTGCATATTTTTTAAGTAATTCTGTAGCAAATTTGTGCGGATTTTGTAAGCATAAATTTGCCAGAGGGTCTTTTTTTAAGCAATCTGCTCCCGCTTGCATTATTATGAATTCTGCTTTTATTTTCTTCAGAAAGGCTTCTGCTCTCTTTAATTTTCTTAAAAAATCAAAATCTGTAGAAAAAGGCTTCAAGACTAAATTTAATTTAGTTTTTTTGGCCTTTCCCTTTCCTTTTTCAATCTCAAGACCTGTACCTGGATAAAGAGGCATTTGATGAAAATCTACAATATAAACATCAGGATCCTCTAAAAAAGAATAAAAAACACCATCTCCATGATGGGCATCTATGTCAAAATAAAGTATCTTTTTTATCCTATATTTTTTTCTTAAATAATTTATCGCAATGCACACGTCATTAAAAATGCAAAAACCGGCTGCTTTGTTTTTATAAGCATGATGCAAACCTGCAACGGGAACAAATCCGTTTTCATTTAATTTTAACATTTTTTCTATAATTTTCAACACAGTTCCTACAACATAACATGTTGCCTCGTAACATCCGGGAAATGCTGGAGTATCCCCACAATCAAGATAACCAATTCCTTCTTTTGATTTTTTCTTTACAAAATAAATATATTCTTTTGAGTGAAATAGTAATAATTCTTTTAGTTTTGCTTTCCTTCCTTTTGTTATTTTTATTTTTCCTTCTAAGTTTTTAATGGAATTCGCGAAAGCTTCATATCTCTTATTGTTGAAAGGATGATTTTGAAAGCTGTAAAGTTTTAACCTTTCATCTAATGCTACGATCATTTTAATTAAAACTAAAATTTTCCTAATCCTTCAAAATTCTAGTTTGAAAAATCTTTTTTTATTATTAATCTCTTTCAAGATATCAAAAAATAGTGCAATCAAAAAGCCAGCGGCAAGTGCAATCAACCATCCTTCAATTCCTATAGGTGTAGTTTCGAATACTTTGTTCAGAGAATAAACTACGAAAAGAGTTGCAACTATGGAAGCAATAGAAGCATAGAATAACCATTTATTTACCAAAGGGGATCTCGTTAAAACTTTCTTTCTAAATGATCTGAAGTTGAATGCATTTACTATTTCCAAAATTATTAAAGTTACAAGCGCGGTTGTTCTTGCGTATTCTGTAGGTTTTTTCAATATGTTGAAACTTATGTAAAAACTAAGTAAAGTAAAAAATAACATTAACATACTTGACACAAGCATCCATTTTACTAAGTCTCTGTATAAAATTTCTCTTTCCTTTCTTGGTTTTTCTCTCATTATGTCTTTTGAAGAAGGGTTCAAAGCAAGAGTCAGGGCAGGTAAATCATCAGTAACAAGGTTCATGAACAAAATTTGGATAGCAACTAAAATGGGGATAGCCCAGCCAAAAAAGGGAGCAAGCAAAACCCCAAAGAATAAAATACTTAGTTCAGCAAAATTTACAGATAGTTGATAGCTGACGAATTTTCTTATGTTTTTAAAAATCGTTCTTCCTTCTTTCAGGGCTTCAACGACTGTATAAAAGTTGTTGTCTTTCAATGTTAGGTCAGCTACTTCTCTTGCAACGTCTGTTCCTCCTTTCCCCATAGCTACTCCTACATGAGCTTCCTTCAATGCAGGGGAGTCATTTACACCATCTCCAGTCATCATGACGACTTCCCCTTTTCTTTTTAGTGCTCTTACTATTTTCAACTTGTGTTCTGGTTTTATTCTAGAAAAAATCACGATTTCTTCTACTACAGCAAAAAGTTCTTCTTCGCTGATTTTGTCCAGCTCATATCCTTCCATAACCTTTCCAGATAAACCTATCTCTTTCGCGACAGCCAATGCTGTGTCTTTATTATCCCCTGTTAGCATCTTTACTTTTATTCCTGCTTCCTTGCACAATCTTATGGCTTCTTTTACCTCTTCTCTTGGGGGGTCTTCAATGGCAACAATACCTAAAAATATTAGATCTTTTTCCAAATGCTCTTTCACAGAAAGAGCGGTTTTTTTATAGGCAAGAGCCAAAGTTCTGAACATAGAAGTCGTCATTTCTTTGTTTATTTTCAAAATTTTTTTCTTTTCTTTTTCTGTCAATCTAAAAACACCATTGTTCCTTTGGATATACTTACATTTTTCTAAGAGAATCTCCACAGCGCCTTTGGAAAAAACATAATTTTCTTTCTTGGATTTACATAGGACAGTCATGAGTTTTCTTTCTGAGGTAAATGGAATTTCCTCGATTCTTGTGAAATCGAGATCTTCTCTGAAAATTTTTGCTTTTGCCCCCATAATTAACAATGCTGCTTCTGTTGGCATTCCGGAAACTTTGTAGATGGAGTCCTCTCCAGTTCTTTCTATTTTTGCATCATTACAAAGAACAGCAGTTTTTATCAATAATTCCAGAACAGGTTCTTTTTCCAATTTTATTTTCTTTCCTTCAAAAAAAAATTCTCCTTTTGCATCATAACCACTTCCAGAAATATTAAAAAGAGTATTGTTTACAAAAACTTTCTTTACAGTCATTTCTCCTTTTGTTATTGTTCCCGTCTTATCCACACAAATAACTGTAACTTCTCCGAGTGTTTCTATTGTAGATATTCTATTTACGATTGCATTTTTCTTTGCCATTCTGTATGCACCTACAGAGAGTGTTGTGATGAGAACTATTGGCAAACCCTCCGGAAAGGCAGATACACTCAAAGCAATTATTAATATTAAAACATTCACCAAAAATTCTTTTGACAGAGGAAAAGGCTCTCTCAGAATCATTACAAGACCTGTTAAAATAGAAAATATAATTGCTACAGTTACCATGTATTTTGCTATTTTGTTTGTTTTTTTGAATAAAGGCATTTCTTTTTCTGTTTCCGATATCATTCCTGCGATCTTGCCAAATTTTGTATTCATACCAGTATGAACAACTTTTGCAACACATTTTCCATTTATGACGAAAGCCCCCATGAACAGCATGTTTTCTTCAGAATATTTTTTTTCGTTTTTTACTGCTTTCTTTTTTACTTCTTTGGATTCTCCTGTTAAAACGGCTTCATTAACGAGCAGGTCTTTTTCTTCTAAAACAATACAATCTGCAGGTATTTTTTCACCACTTCTTAGTAAGATTATATCCCCTGGTACGATTTCTCGGGATGGAATTTCTTTTTCTTTTCCGTCTCTAATAACAACAGAGATAGGAACAATCATCTCCTTCAATGCTTTTATCGCCTTTTCTGCACGATATTCTTGAATGAAACTAACAAAAACTGAAATGCAAATAACGGCAGAAATTGTATACGCTGTTATATTTTTTCCTAACACAAATGCTAATATCATTGCTACAGAAAGAAGATAAATGATAAAATTGTTTTTTATTTGTCTCAACAGAATTTTTAGTGGAGAAGCTAATTTTATTTCTTTAATTTCATTGAAACCATATTTCTGAAGCCTTAATTTTGCCTCTTTTTCGGTGAGCCCTTTTTCTTTCATGCTATATTAAAAAAATGCGCCAGCCGGGATTTTCTTATCAGATTTTGGT
>JANXDM010000020.1 GCA_025058615.1 Candidatus Pacearchaeota archaeon
TCCCTCTCTAATTACTTTTTTTGCCTCTCTTCGTGTAGTTACTTGTTTTAAAAAATCTCGCAATATCACCGCTAGAGCTATGCTGTATTCTAATTTTTTTCCTTTCGGAACTACTACAAATTTTCTAACTTTTTTTGGAAGAGGCCATGTCTTGGGAATGGTTAATCTTTTTATGTGCATTTTGCAATCTTTTTGCATCTTCTAAATTTAATTCTTTTATTTGTAAGTTTGAGGGATGTATTGGAACATTTACTTTTGTTCCGTCTTTTTTTGTTTTTTGGACCCCTTCGATATAAATTTTATATTTTTTAAAATCAAGCCTTACAATTTTACCTTCTTTTTTTTTGAATTCTCCCCTCATAATTCTTACAACGTCTCCTTTTCTAGGTTCTATACTTCTTCTTCCAAATTGTTTTCTTAATTCTTTGCTTAGATTTACACTCATCATTTTATGTCGTAATTTTAAGTGTGCCTTTGCCAAATATTTTCTATGTTTTCTTTTACTTTTACTTTTTTTCCATTTAGGAGAAAATTCTTTCATTTTATACTATTGTTGAAGCTATTTTTGCTACAAAAGGCCATCTTTCTGCTGCTTCTCTTGCTATTGGTCCTTTTATTTGTGTTCCTTTTGGGTTTCCTTCCTCGTCTTTCAAAAGTACTATACCATTACTTTCAAAACATATTCTTTCTCCCGTTGCTCTTCTATAAGGTTTTTTTTGTCTTACTATTACTGCCCAAAAAACGTTTTTTCTTAATTCTTGGGAGCCTTCTCTTACACTCACTTTTATTAAATCCCCAACTCCACAAGAGATTTGTCTTCCCTTTCGAGATTTTCCTCTCTTTACAGCAATTATTTTGGCAAGTCTTGCCCCGCTATTATCAACTACTTCTACGAGACTCCCTACATGGAATCCTTTTGTTATTTTTGCTGCAACTGCTTTCATTTTTTTATTTCTATAACGACAAAATGTATCATTTTGCTTAACGGTCTGCATTCAGCTATTTTTACTTTACTTCCTTCTTCTATTTTGTTAGATAGACAAGCAGGAATATGCGCATGTATTCTAGTTTTTGTTCTTACATATCTTTCATATTTCTTGTAATAAATAACCCTTGGGAATTCTACAACAGCTCTGTTTCCAGGTGAGATCTTCTTTACAGTCCCTTCGAAAATTCTTCCTCTTGTGCTTAATTTAGCGTGGAAAGGGCATCGTTTGTCTTTGCAGATCATTTTATTCTATATTTTCGAAGCCCAACTCTTTTAGTTTTTCTTTAACTTTTTTTTCATGATCTCCTTGGAGTTCTATTCTATTATCTTTTATCGTCCCCCCACAAGCCAGTTCTTCTTTCAATTTTTTTGCTATTTTTTTAATATCTTGTGAAATACCCTCAATTATAGTTACTTTTTTTCCAAACTTTCTTTCCACAGCTGTTATCCTTATTTTTTGTTTTTCTTTTTCCAACTCACTGCAAACACAAGCTTCTTTCGGGAGACCGCATCTAAAACAAATATCCATTTTATTTTTCTTTCAGGATGGAATGCATTCGTGCAATAGTTTTTTTTATTTCTTTTATTTTTTTTCCTTGTGACTGTCCTTTTTTACTTTTTATTTTTAAAATTTCAATTTCTAATTGTCTTAATTTTTCTAGTATTTCTTCTTTTCGCATGCTTCTGAGCTCTTTACTTCTTATTATCGCCATTTTCTTCTTTTTTCAATTCTTCAATTTTTTCTCTAATTTTCTTTAATTCTTGTTTTATTTCTATCTTATCAGGTATTTTTGTTCCTTTTGGAACAAGTGCAACTTTTATCCCTACTACACCAGGTTTTGTTTCTGCAACCGCTCTTGCACTTTTTACTATATATCTTGTTTCTCCTGTTTTTTTAAGATATCCAAATTTGAAAAGCCAAGATTTTGCCCTTTCACTTGGTAATTTTCCACTCAACCTTATTTCTGCACCCAAAGCCCCAGCCTTTGCCAATTTTTCTAATTCTCTGTATGCAATAAGTTTGAATGCAAGAGGACCAAATCTCTCTAATGCTAAGGCTATCCTATCGGCTATTGTTTGTGGATCAAATTCAGCATCTATTTCTTGTATTTCTATTTGGGGGTTTTCTAGTCCGAATTTCTTTTTAAGATTGTTCATAATTGTTTGCATGCTTTCTCCTAATTGTCCTAAAACAACCCCTTTTCTTGTTGTCGTTATTACTATTTTCTCGCCTATCGGTGTTCTTTCTATTTTTACTTCGCTTATCTTTCCTTTTCCAAAAATGTTTTTTATAAATTCTTTTACTTCAAGTTCTTGTTTCTTTGCCTCTACAAACTTTTTTTCTATCATTTTTTATTCGTTTTTTTCTTTTGCTTCTAAAAGGATGTGTGTTCTTTTGAAGCGTTTTGCTCCGAATGCTATTCTCGTTGCTCTAACGGGTCTCGAGGCTTTGTCAGCTTTTGCTGTGCAAATGTAAATCTTTTCTGGATCTAGTCCTTTAATTTTAGAGTTTGCAATCAAATTTTTTAAAGCTTTTAAAAATACTTTCGCAGCTTTGACAGGATATCTCCCCCCTGTTTGTTTGTCAATTCCTTTTTTGTGGGGGACTTCCCCCCTCATAGGAACAGGAAGTTTCTTTTTTATTACTTTTTCCAATAATTCCATTGCCTCTTTCGGAGATCTTTTTTTTATGAATTTACACAGAGCTACAGAGTGTTTTGTAGAGATAGGGGAATCTTTTACAACTACTCTGGTTTTTTTTTCATTCATTTTTTATTTCACAGACAAGAAGGCAGTACTTCTGGTTGCTCCTATACCGGGAGCACCGTGTTTGACAGGCTTTCTTGTGTAGGCAAATTCACCGAGTCTGTGTCCTAACATTTCTTCTGTTATCTTTACTGGTACAAATTCTTTTCCATTATGTACGTGAATAGTCAAACCAACCATTTGAGGAACAATTATCAAGTCTCGCAAGTGAGTCTTTATTGGCTTGCCTTTTGCTATCTTTTTTTCTATTCTTTTCAGGAACTTCTCTATTATTTGTGGTTGTCTTAATAAACTTCTCCTCTCTCTTGAAGTTAGATAATTAGCAAACTCTCTTATGTCCATTTTTTTTAATTCTTCCAACGTCTTTCCGCGGAACAAAAATTCTTTTGTCATTTTACTTTTTTCTTCCGGTTCTTCTTGGCCTTATATGTCCTACTTTTGCTCCCGGAGGAGCATGTCTTTTTGCTATCTTGCTTTTTATTCTTTTCCCCCTTCCAGAGCCGAAAGGATGATCTACCGCATTCATCTTTACGGCAGATGTTCGTGGCCACACTTTTCCACCGCGTGCTTTCATTTTATAAAATTTTTTTCCAGCCTTTACGAATGGTTTTTCTATCCTTCCAGATCCTGCCACCTTACCTATAGTCGCTCTAGCATTTGGATGGAATTCTTTTTCTTTTTTTGATGGCATCAACAAAGTGATTATTTCTCCTTTTCTTATTACCTTTGCACATGTTCCGCTGCTTCTTACGAGTTTACCACCACTTCCTGGGAATGTTTCAATATTGAAAACTTCTGTTCCTATCGGCAAATTCTCTAAATAAGTGATATTTCCTGCTTTGATCGGAGCGTTTTTTCCTATCATTATTTCTTCACCTTCTGTTAGTCCTTCTGCAGCAATATTATAGAATATTTTTCCGTTGAAAGATATTTTTGCTATGGGAGCCGTGTATGCAGTAGAATTCAAAAGTTTTACAACCTTGGCGCTTCCTTCCTCTTTTAGAGGAGGGTAGCTTACGCTAATTCTGAATGCTTTTTTTCTTGTTCTATAAACCGGGCTTCCGTGGCCTCGTGCTTGTTGTATGATTCTTTTTCCCATTTTTATATTATTCCTAGTTTCGTTGCTATATCTATTGCGGGAGTTTCTTTTTTTAATTTTATGAAAGCTATTTTTTTGTTTTTTGAAATTTGTGTATTAACCTTTTCTACCTTGACGTTAAAAATTTTTTCTATTTCTTCTTTTATCTGCTTTTTTGTTGCATTCAAAACTACAACAAACGTTAGTTTATTCTCTGATTCTATTCTTTTGATGGCTTTTTCTGTTATGACAGGCTCTAACAATATCATTTTAATCTTTCTCCTAGATCTTTTATTGCTTTTTCTGTATAACATGTAAGTCTTCCAGGAACGCCACCAGAAGCTAGATGCTTTACACTTAGTTTATCTGCTTGTACTGTTTCTATACCATAGTTTCTTAGATCTTTTTTTTCTTCTTTTCCCAAAACAAGTAAAAGAGAATAACTCTTTTTATATTTTCTCCCACGCATTTTTCCTTTTCCCGCACGAATTTTTCTTTTTCTCTTTATTTCTATCCCTATAATTTCAGAAAGCGTTTTTACAAAATCTTTGTTTTTTTTCTCTAACAAAGAGGAATCTATTATTAATGGCAACTCACATTTTATTTTTATTTTTTTATATTTTTTTTCTAACCATTCTTTCGAAGCCGTTGCTGCAATCGCAGCTTTTAGTGCAAGTAGTTTTTCTTTTTTGTTCATCTTTTTTTCTTTTCTTATTGGTTTGGGCGGATGTGCAGCTCTTCCCCCTCTCGTTCCAGGAATAAAAGTTCCAACCATATAGTAAAATTCTCCTTTTTTAATTAAGTATTTTCTTGGAATTCTTGATATACCTCTCCCATAAAGGGATTTCCACCTTCTTCTTGCATGCCTTTGTTTTCCTGAAGAAGATTGTTTCCCTGCTAATGGGTAAGTGCCATAAGGTTGTTTTTTTATTCCTGTGATTGTAGCTTTCCATATTAAATCTTCTCTGACAGGTGTAGAAAAAGCGTCTGGCAATTCTATTTCTCGCATGCTTGGGAGTATTTTCCCTTTCATTTTACAATTTTTAATATTTCATATCTTTCTTTTTTTGTCTTTTTGGTTTCTCTTAGTGGCACTGTTAATAATAATTGTCTTTTGGATGGACCTGGGACAGAACCTTTCAATAGTAAGTATGTTGTTTTTATGTTCCCAAAATGATCAAAAAAAGGAATCTCTTTATGCAAATCTTCACCCTTTCCTATTTTCAGAATTTTTTTGTTGTATTCCACCCTCGTAAAAAAGCCTAGCTGCCCGGCCTGTGCGACTCTGAAGGTGACCCTACTAGGAATCCAAGGACCAAGGCTGCCAGGCCTTCTTCTCCCTTTTTCAGTTTTATGCGCTTTTAAACCTATACCAAACCTTTTTACTGGTCCCGCTGTTCCTTTTCCTTTTGTGACGCCGCGCACATCCACAAGCTGGTTTTCTTGGAAAAAATCTTCGAAATGGAGTTCTTTATTTATGAATTTTTTCACAAAATCAAACTTTTCGTTGATGCTTCCACCTAGGCCAACCTCGACTATATCTGGTGTTTTTTTAATTTTTGTTTTTTTTGCAAGACTATAAACTATTATTCTTATGTTATCAAATTCTTGTAATTTTTTTTCCATTTCATCTAGAGTATGTTTTTTTTGTTTTGGTATTTTTACCTTTCTTTTCATTTCTTTTTCTATACTATCAGACAGCACCTCGGTGACAACTTTGTAATTGTTTGGTGTTTTTTTGTAAAACCTAACAGAAAAAATTTTCATCGGAGGAACTTCGAGCGCTGTTACTGGAATAACTACTTGTTTGTTCTTGCTCATACTGTCTGGTGTCATGTCGATTGCAAGAACACGCAACATAGAAGCTTTGTATGCTATAAAACCTAATAGACCATTGTATTTTTCTTCGAGAGGAATCCAGTTTACTCTAGGCAAAATCTTTTTTGCTCTCTTCCTTGGCCAAAATTGTAGGCTTCCAGCCCTTGGCTTGTGTATCTTTCCCATTTCTTATTTGTTCGTTTATTTTTCATTCTTTTGAATTAAATTTGAGTAATTTATAAAGATTACTAGAAAATGCAAAATTGCTTGTCGAGCGCAATATAGGAATCGAAAAGTATAGAGGTTCCTACGAAAGAAGACAAAAAATGAAATGCGAAGCATATAGTATTTGAAAGCAAAAGCAGATGACAAAATTGTTAAAAGAAAGAAAAAGTTAAAAAAGTAGAAGTCAAAAAAATCCACGCGAAAATAGTTGTCGGAAGAAAAATAAATTATGATACTATGATAACTTTACTTACTTATTCTCTTTTTTGTTTATATTAAAAATACACAACATATCAAAAAAAAGAGATAGAAAAACATAGAATCATGCTTCGAAAAACTTTTCTTTTATTATTTCTTTGTTGTCTACGTTTATTTTTCTTATAATTTTCCCTTTTCTTTTTGCGATTTCTCTTAATTTTGCATAATCTTTTTCTTCTTTCGGAAAAACTAGTTCTTTTATGATGAAGTCATGTTTAATTATAGCTTTCTTGAAATTGTTTGGTAGATCAAAAATAAAATTTGAAATTAAATTTTTATCTTTTGTGGTAAGTTTACAAAAATCTATTTTTGGATTTTCCTTGGCGGATATTATATCTCTTGGAGGCCCCCACAACTTTTGTTTGGTCTTTATTTTTAACTCATCTCCATTTACTTTGAAAGATAGGGCAAAAAGAGCGAGAGGAAATTTATTACACAATTCTAAAATTTCCTTTCCACTCATTTCTTTGTCTATAACATATTTTTTGATTCCCCTGAATTGCTTTTTTTCTTTGAAATCTATTCCTTTCAAGCTTAAAGTGGTTATTATCATTCCGTTAACTTTAGTTTTTTTATCTCCTAGTTTTTCTGCAAGCATTTTGACCAATTCATTAGCATATTCACGGGTTGTATAAATAACATATTTTCCTTTGATATTAGAAATTTTTACCATTGCTCTATCTTTAAAAATTCCTTTTCCGAATTTCTGAAATTGGATATGAACGCTAGAATCTATTTTGTTTTCAAAAATTTTTTTTATGAACATGTTTTGTTCTGATTTTAGATAGATTTGTTCTTATTTTATAAATTTTATTATGGGCCTGCCTGGAATCGAACCAGGGATCTTCACCTTGTAAGGGTGACGTCGTAACCACTAGACCACAGGCCCTTAAGAAAAGAAAGTTTGCACTTTAAAAACATTTATCTTTTCTAATTGGTACCGAGAATCTTTTTTGCTGCGGAGCTACTCTTAATTTTTACTCATATTTTAAGAAAATTCCAAATCTTTATAAATATCTTTTTCCTCCAAAAAAAATGACAAAAGAAAACAAAGACAATTATATGCAAAGCATCAAAAGAGTAGAAGAGTTAGAAAAACAAATTCCTCCAGAGATAAAAAAAGAAATCGAAAAGACGAGAGAAAAATTAGAGGAATTTAAAAAACAACTTTTAAAAAAATTCCCTTTTGTCGAAGTTATAGGTATTTTACCTCCTTTTGCCTCGAAAGTTGCTGAGGAAGAAGAAGAAATAGTGAAAGAAAAAGACGAAAAAATTATTCATGTTTTAATTGTTATTCCAGACGAAAAAGTAAAAGAATACAACGTTGTAAAAGCAGAGGCAATATCTTTAGTCCAAGATTTCAAACCAAAAATATGGCTCCACGTTAGAACTAGGAAGATGGTGTGGGAAGCATGTTTCGATGGAAAATATGAATTAATCGAGGGCTATTCTTTGTCTTTTCCTTTACATGATTCTCAAGGGTTTCTTGCAGCTTTGAGGCTTGCAACTATACACAAAAGGATGTGTCTTGCAAAATTCGAAAGATACGTCGTTAGTTATGTAATAGCCGGCTCATTTGTTAGGGGTACTGCAAAAAAAACAAGCGACATAGATGTGTTTGTCGTTATAGACGATACAGACGTGAAAAGAATGTCAAGATTCGAATTGAAAGAAAAGCTTAGGGCGATAATATGGAGTTATGCTATAGAGGCAGGAGAACAAGCAGGAGTAAAAAACAAACTGAATGTGCAGGTTTATATCCTTACAGAATTTTGGGAGGCTGTAAAAGATGCGCATCCTATAATTTTTACTTTCATTAGGGATGGGGTTCCCCTTTACGACAGGGGTGCCTTTATGCCTTGGAAATTGCTTCTTAAGATGGGTAAAATCAAGCCGAGTCCTGAGGCGATAGATTTGTTTATGTCTTTAGGAGAAAAAATAACAGAAAATGTGAAAAAAAAGCTTAACGATATAGTAATTGAGGACATATGGTGGGGGGTAATAACTCCAAGCCAAGCTGTTTTAATGCTTTATGGTCTTGCTCCTCCTACTCCGAAAGAAACTGTAGAACTAATGCGAGAAATTTTTGTTAAAAAAGAAAATCTTTTGGAAGAAAAATATGTTAAGATTTTGGAGAAAATTGTTAATATGTACAAAAAATATGAACATACTTTCAAATTATCTATTACAGGAAAAGAAATAGATGAACTTCTAGAAGAAATTTCTCAATATATGGAAAGACTAAAAAGCTTGATGAAACAAATAGAGGAAAAGATTGCAGAAAAAGAAATAAATCAGCAATATGATCAAATTTTCGAGCTTATAAGCTCTATAATAGGACACGTATCTAGAACAAATCTTTTGGAAAAATTTAAGAAAGAATTGATAGAAAAAAATAAGATCCCTAAAAGAAATTTGTTTCTTCTTAAGGAAATTTTGGAAATAATAGAAAAACACAAAAAGGGAAAAGTAACGAAACATGACCTGGCCAATATTCGTAGGGCAGCTCATGAATTGTCTTCGGAA
>JANXDM010000021.1 GCA_025058615.1 Candidatus Pacearchaeota archaeon
TCTCATGGGATTGATAAGGGGCTCCACCCCCTTTATTTTCGAACCCGGATCATCAGCTTGGAAGGCTGAGGTCCTACCGTTGGACTACTGGCGCATCTATATAATAAGAAAGTAAAAAGTTTAAAAGGTTTGCTTAGTTATAAGATAAGAATGAATAACAAAAATAATACAGTGCAAGAAGAACAAAAAGAAGAGAAAATAGAAAAAGGAATGCAAGAAGATACTCAGCAAAAAGAAAAAAAATTAGAAGAAAAGCCACAAAAATTTAGTTCCGAATGGTATGATAAAAATTACAAGTTGCTTCTTTTGGTTTCCATAGCTTCCCTTATTTTTTCTCTTGCAGTTCTTGGCATTACTTATGCAAGAACTGGAAACATAATTAAAAAAGATGTAACTCTAACTGGGGGGACAATAATCACAATTCATACTTCTGAACCCTATGATTTAGAGGAATTAGCTAAATTTTTGCAAAAAAGATTGGGAGAATCTGTGATAGTTAGAAGATTGCAGGATATAACTACTGGAAAGCAAATAGGTATCTTCATAGAGTCAAAGTCAGAGGCGTCAAATCTTAAAAAAATATTAGAAGAATATTTAAAATTCAGTCTGACAGAAGAAAATTCTAGTGTGGAAATAATAAGCCCTGCATTAAGCAGAAGTTTTTATAAAGAACTAACCGTAGCTGTTTTCGTTGCTTTTTTGTTTATGTCTGTTGTTGTTTTTTTTCTTTTCAAGAAAATAGTTCCTTGCTTTGCAGTTATTCTTGCTGCAGCAACGGACATCTTAGGTGCTCTTGCTCTCGCAAATATTTTTGGTTTTAGTATTTCTACAGCGGGAATTTCTGCCTTGTTAATGCTTATTGGTTATTCTGTAGACACAGACATAATGCTTACTACAAAAATCCTTAAAAGAAGGGAAGATCCTTTGAACAAGAGAATAAAATCCGCTTTCAAAACAGGAGTAACCATGACTTTGACAAGTTTTTTTGCGGTTGTTGTCTCTTATTTTATAGTTACTTCTGATATCTTAAAACAAATTTTTTTTATACTTGCAGCTGGTTTGTTTTTTGATTTGATTGCTACATGGCTCGGAAATGCCTCGATATTGAAATGGTATTGCGAAAAGAAAAATATAAATTAAAATAACAAATTAAAAATGACAAAAAACAATAAAAAATAAAATGGCAAAGCTAACTTGGAAAATTTGGCTTTTAATTTTTTTATTGATTATTTTTACTTTCGTGATAATAAATCCAAATGCATTCACGAAAGGACTCCTTATTAAAGAAGTAGAAGAGAATAGTCCAAGCGCTATCGCTGGTTTAAAAAAAGGAGAAATTTTGAAAGAAATAAACGAAAGAAAAATAGAAAATTTACAAGACTATTATGAAGTTTTAGAAAAAATAAAAGTAGAACCTATAAAAATTATTGTTATAACAGAGAATAAAACTTTCATTTATGAATCTAAAACTTTGGACTTTTTTTTGGAAAATAACAGTATAGTAAAAGTGTATGGGAAAGCCCTTTCGGCAGGTTTGAGAGAAGGTATGGTAGTGCAAAGTATAAACAACTATAGTTTAAAAGACTATAATTTCGAAGAAATAAAGCAAAAAATAGAGCCGAAGGTAAAAATAAGAATAAAAACAAATAAGCAAGAATATTTTTTTCTTACTTCAGAAAACCTTGGGTTAGTTCTTTCTGAAATTCCTAAAACAAGGATTGTAACAGGTCTTGATTTGCAGGGAGGTTCTAGAGCATTAATAAAACCAAAAGAAAAAATAACAGAACAAGAATATGAAAGTTTGTTGCAGACTATTAGTTACAGGCTTAATGTTTATGGAATAACAGACATAAACATAAGAAAAGCACGAGACATCTTGGGAGAAAATTATATTGTTATAGAGCTAGCCGGCGCGACTCCGAAGGAATTGCAAGAACTAGTAGGAAAACAAGGGAAATTTGAAGCCAAAATAGGAAACGAGACAGTCTTCGTTGGAGGGAGAAGAGATATAACTTTTGTTTGTAGAAATGATGCGAGTTGTGCTTTTATTCATGAATGTATTAAGATACAAGAAGGCTACGCTTGCAGATTTAATTTTGCTGTGCATCTTTCTGCAGAAGCAGCAAAAAGGCATGCAAACATTACTTCCCGGCTTTCAGAAAACGTAACAGAAGGAAGACGCTACCTTAATGAAACCCTGGATTTGTATCTTGATGATAAGCTTGTTGATGAGCTTTTAATAGACGCAGATTTGAAAGGTAAAGAAACAACGGAAGTTGCCGTAACAGGAACAGGAATAGGAAAGACAAGAGAAGAGGCATTTCGTTCTGCAGAAGAAAGTATGAAAAAACTACAAACGATTTTGATAACCGGAAGTCTTCCGGTAAAATTAGAAGTAATAAAACTAGATACTGTTTCTCCTTTGTTGGGTAAACAATTTATGAGGAGCATTTTAATTGCTGCGATAGCAGCTTTTTTATCAGTTATTTTGATAATTTACTTACGCTATAGAAATGTGAAATTTTTTATTCCTGTGATTATAGTTTTGCTTTCGGAAATTTATCTTATTTTGGGAATAGCCGCCTTGATAAAATGGAACATAGATCTTCCGAGTATTGCGGGGATAATTGCAGCAATAGGAACTGGTGTGGACGATCAAATTGTTATGTTGGACGAGTCGAGAGCACTCAAACAATACAGCTTGAAAGAAAGACTAAAACGAGCGTTTTTCATAATTTTTGGTGCGTATGCTACAACTTTTGTTGCGATGCTTCCTTTAATGTGGGCCGGAGCTGGTTTGCTGCGTGGTTTTGCAGTGACGACTCTCATCGGAATTACGGTTGGCGTTCTAGTGACCAGGCCTGCTTTTGCGGATATTCTAAAACTTTTGACGAAAGAATAAGATGCTCTCGCTTTTTTATTTTTTGATGATTTTTTTCTGGGGTGGTTTTTTGTCGAAATTTCATCTTGTTTTCAAGAAAAACTCTCTCCTTTTCTAGAAGTTTTTCGTGTTCTATAATTTTCTTTAAAATATTTTTGTTTTTGCAAAGAAAAAAATATAAAAGAATTTTTCTTTTGTTTATTATCTAAAATGCAAAAAGAAACAATAACGGAGAGAACAACAAAAAATGCCTTTTATACTTTTTTTTCTGTTCTCGCCAGCAGAATAGGTGGCTTGGTTCTTACAATAATTGTTGCGAGAATTTTGTATCCAGAGCTTTTCGGTGTTTACAGTCTAGTTTTGAGTATTATCTTAACGATAGCAACTTTTACAGATTTAGGAATGAATACAACTTTTATAAGGTATTTTGCAGAATCCATCGGAAAAAACAAGAGAAAAGAAGCAAGGACGAGATTTTTTTTCTTTTTTAAATATAAAATTTTTTTGATTTGTATTGCTTCTTTTGTTCTTTTTGTGTTTTCTGATATGATAGCAATTAATATCTTTAAGAAACCGTTGATGAACTTACCTCTAAAAATAGGTTCTTTGTATTTGTTGGCTCTTTCTCTCAATGGTTTTTTTTCTTCCGTTTTTGTTGCATTACAAAAAGTAAAATATAATCTTGTTTCTGAAATTATATTTCAGATTTCGAGAATAACTATGGTCCTTTTATTTTTATATCTGAACAAAAATGTTGTAAATGTCTTTCTTGCTCTTTCTGTTTCTTTTTTCCTTTCTTCTCTTTTTTTGTTTTTTGTTTTATCAAAAAAATATAATTTTTTGTTTAGAGGAAAAAGATCAAAAATAGAAAAGAAAGAAAAAAAGAAGTTGCTGAATTTTTTTACATGGCTTACCATCGGTAGCATTTCTCTTATCTTTTTTGCGCACATAGATATTTTTATGCTTGGAATTTTTTTACCAGCAGAGTTTACAGGTTATTATCATGCGATTGTCTCTCTTGTTACTTCTGTTGCTGCATTTGTTGCTTTTGGTTCTTTGCTTCTTCCCGTTTTTACACAACTAGAGCAAGGAAGAGCAGAAAGAGGGTTTGAAAAAGTTTTTAGGTATGTTTCTTTTTTGGCTTTTCCTGCTGCCTTTGGTCTTGCATTTGTTGCTGTTCCCGCTATAAAGATAATATTTGGTTACACTTATGTTTTGGAATCTTATAAAACAGCAATAACAATAGCCGCCGCAATCTTGAGCTTTTTAGTAATAGAATCTGCCTTTAGCGGTATATATTCTGCTTTATTTCAAGCACGAGAATTACCAAAAATTATTGCGGTTATCATGATCATAGCAACAATTTTGAATATATTTTTGAATTACTTTTTCATAAAAATCGGAATTTCTTTTGCCCCTCAATATGGTTTAGTCGGTGTCGCCGCAGCAACTTTTATAAGCAAGTATTTTAATCTAATTACTTTAGGAATTATGGCAAGAAAAAAATTAAAAATAAAAACAAATTTTCCTTATAAGCAGTTACTTGCTTCTGGGGTAATGCTACTTTTTTTGTTTTTTTTCGACTACTTTTTTAAATTATCTATTTTTAAGGGAATTCTGATGATTTTTTTTGCAATTCTCGTTTATTTTTTTACTATTTATTTAATGAAAGAAATAAAAAAAGAAGATTTCAAATTGATAAAAATTTTTTTAAGTAATATGAATTATTAAATTGAAAAAGAAAGGAAACAAAAAGAAATTTTAAGTAATGTTTTTTTGATACTTCCTTTAGACTGATTCAAAAAATAAAAACCGAGACAAGAAGGAAATATCTAAATTTTAAAAATAAAAGAATGAAAACACTTATATTAAAGATTGACAAAAAAAATCCAGAACGCAAAAAAATCTTGCTAGCAGCTAACATAATAAGGAAAGGAGGTTTAGTAGCTTTTCCTACAGAAACTGTTTATGGTCTTGGTGCAGATGCTTTGAATCCAAAAGCTGTTAAGAAAATATATGAAGTAAAAAGAAGACCTTTTGACAATCCATTGATAGTCCACATAGCACGTAAAAAAGATCTTTTTAGACTTGCGAGAAGTGTTCCGAAAGAAGTAAAGATACTAATCCGAAACTTTTGGCCAGGGCCTTTAACTTTAATTCTAAAAGCTTCCAAAATTGTTCCTAAAGTTACGACGGCTGGCTTGGATACTATTGCCATAAGAATGCCAAACCATAAAGTGGCTCTGGATTTAATAAAAGCATGTGGGAAACCAATCGCTGCACCTAGCGCAAATCTTTCGGGAAGACCGAGCCCGACACTTGCGCAGCATGTAATTCAAGATCTCTACGGAAAAATAGATCTCATTTTAGATGCGGGTCCAACAGATATAGGTGTAGAATCAACTGTTTTAGATCTAAGCTCTCCGACGCCACAAATTTTGAGACCAGGCGGCATTACCTTCGAAAAACTGAAGAAAGTGTTGAAAGATCTCGTGGTTCATCCAGTAGCTATAGGAAAAAAGACAACAATCCTTGCTAAGTCTCCTGGTCTTAAGCATAAACACTATGCTCCAAAGGCAAAGATGATTGTTGTGGAGGGAAAAAACAGAATAAAGAAAATAAAAGAATTAGCAATGAAGAATATTTATGAAGGAAAAAAAATAGGGATTTTAGCGATAAGTAAACAACTAAATACTTTAAAGAAAAATTGCATCGTGAAATTTTTTGGAAAAAATAAAAGTTTGAAGTTAGTTGCAAAAAATTTGTTCAAGTTGTTGAGAGAGCTCGATGAAGAAAAAGTGGACCTGATAATAGCAGAAGGAGTAGAAGACACAGGTCTAGGTTTGGCTATAATGAATCGCTTGCGAAAGGCAGCTGGTTATAAAATTATAAATTAGCTTTCTTAATTTTTTTATATTTCTCAAGTAAGCCTAAGATCTTTAAGGGGGTTTTTATAAATAAGAATTCTCTGCATCGAGGAATATCTATATTTTTTAGATTGCAAACAAATATCCATAACCAGTTTTTAAAAAATTTTTTGAATATGTTTTGTTTTTTTGTTTTTTTATGGGAAACATCATGTACATATTCTGTTTTTTGATTTCTTATTTTATATCCTTTTTTGAGTAATCTAATCAAAAGATCGGAATCTTCCCCTGCGGCATATGGAAAAATCTCAGAGTATCCACCGATTTCTTCTAATATTTTTCTC
This sequence comes from Candidatus Pacearchaeota archaeon, assembly GCA_025058615.1. GTDB lineage: Archaea > Nanobdellota > Nanobdellia > Pacearchaeales > UBA284 > JANXDM01. The sequence continues at coordinate 6,093 of JANXDM010000021.1, forward strand.
TTGATTACAAAAAAATTTGCAGCCTCTTCCCATCTATTAAATGTTACATCATGTGATTTAGAGGCTTTTAGACTTGATAATACCCCGTCATAATTTTTTAATTTTGGTAAAATATCTTTTACCCATTTTTTTCCAAGATATACGTCAGAATCCACAAACACAACTATTTTTCCCCTACTTATCCTCCACCCTATGTTTCTTGATTTAGCGGGACCGCTCCTTTTTTCTTTTATTATTATAAGGTCAGCATATCTTTTCGCAATTTCCACTGTATTATCCTTAGAACAATCATCTACAACAATAATTTCTTTTTTCAAGTTTAATTTTTTTATAGATTTTAAACATTTTTCAATTGTTTTACTAGAGTTGAAGGTAGGAATTATAAAAGAATATTTTATTTTCATATTTTTCGTAGAATAATAGGATTTTTAAATTTTAAATAAAGAATCTACAGAATCGAAAAAGTAACACTAAAATGATGTTTCTTTGATGGTTTCAACGAAGGTAATAGTAGCTAATTTTACGGATCGATAGACAAGAGAGAAAAGACTATGAATGAGTCGAAAATTAAAGGATAATATGTTTTTAGAGAGGGAAATTCTATAGTTTTGCACGTAATAAAATGCTGAAAAAGCTAGATGCTATCGAGCAAGGAAGTATTTTTTGATAATAGTTTTTTGTATATTTTGATCAATTTTTTAATGTGCTTTTCCTTGGAAAATCTTTTTTCTACCATTAATCTTCCTTTTTTTCCATATTTTTCTGCTTTTTCAGGATTTTCTAAAAGAAAAATTATCTTTTCTTTTAAATCTTGAATATTTCCACGTTCGAAAAGGAGACCATTCTTTTTGTCTTTTAACCATTCGGGAATTCCGCCAACGTTACTTCCCACAACTGGAGTAGAGCAAGCCAGCGCTTCGAGACCGACTATCCCGAATTGCTCCACCCATTCGCTTGGGACAACTACCATGTAAGAGTTTATGTAATAATCTCTTAGCTCTTCTTGTTTCTTTGGACCAACAAAATGGACGAGATCTTTTATTTTGTATTTATAAATTATTTTTTTCAGATAATTTAAATAATTTTTATCGATCTTTCCGACTATTTTGACTGTTAAGTTTTATTTTCTATTTTTTCTACCCCGACTACAGGATACACTATATACACTTTCTTTTTGTTTTTTATTAATCCTTTCTCTTTTGCTCTTTATAAACTTAATTTTGAATCAAATATAAAGAGGTCAATTCTGTTCCACGCCATCTTTTCCAGAAACCTGTAGATAAAAACGAAAAAAAGATAGGCCATTCTTTCTATCAAATTTTTACATTTGTATTTCAAATTCCAATTTATTAGATTTTTTGATGCCGCTATTCTTAGGGGGTGTAACAATAAGTTACAACTCTGTTTCTTATTCTATTTCTAAAAACAATAAGTTCTGTAAACCATGCCGTTGAAATAAAAAAGAAATCATATTTCTTTACAGGTATTTTACAGAAAAATGGGAGAATTAGTGGAATAATAGTTTTGAAATTTCCTTTTATTTTTTGTTTTATCTTTATAAGGAATCGTGGGGCTATCTCCCTTATCTTGAAATTTTCGAATTCTTCGAAAGTGTTTTTTTATCATATTGATAAGTATAAACATCTACTTTGTATTTGGTATTCTTCAAAAACCCTAAAATAACTCGTTCAGAACCACCCTTACAATTTATAAATGGGTGAAAAAACAATATTCTCATTTTCTTGTTCTTTATTTTAAAGATTCTTCGTAAATTTTACGCAGTTTTTTATTTCTTTTTCTTATTGAAAATTTTCCTTGAGCTACTAATTTAAATCCGTAATTCCCCATTTTTTTCCTTGTTTCTTTATTTTCTATTAAAACTTTTGTTGCATCGATTAGATCTCTAATTAATTTTTTCCTATCTTCTATTATTATCTTTTCTTTTTTCCAAACTATTTTTGGTCTTTTAATAACAAATCCGTTTTTTTCATTTTCTACTATTTCTTTTCTTGCAAAACCGTCGACAGTGACTATAGGAATTTTAAAACAC
>JANXDM010000022.1 GCA_025058615.1 Candidatus Pacearchaeota archaeon
CGATACATCATAGAAAATTTTCCAAAGAATTTTGAAATGGAAGAAAAAAAGAAGTTGGAAATAGAAGATAGATGGATTCTCAGTAGAATAAACTCTACCATAGAAGAAGCAACAAAAAACCTAGAATCTTTCAAACCCGATTTTTATTGCAAAGTTGTTGAAAATTTTTTAATAAATGATCTATCTAGAACATACATCCAAATAGCAAGAAGTAGAATTCAAGAAAAACAGGATGAATCTGCTATTTATGTTTTATGTTACTCATACTTAAATGTTTTAAAATTGCTCGCTCCAATCATCCCTTTTTTGACAGAACATATTTTTCAAAAATTGAAAAACTACCTAAAGCTTAAGGAAGAATCTATACATTTATGCGAATGGCCAAAAGCAGACAAAAAAAAGATAAATAAAAAACTAGAAAAAAAATTCGAAAAAACAAAAGAAATAATAGAAAAAATTCTTGCAGAAAGGGCAAAGAAAAACATAAATTTGAGATGGCCTATAAAAAAAATAAAAATAGAAACAAGAGAAAATATAAAAGAATTTGTAGAGGTAATTAAAAGACAAGTTAATGTTAAAGAAATAGAAATAAAAAAAGGAAAAACAAAGGAAACAAAAATTTGGCTCGATCTTTCTATGACGGAAGAGCTCGAAGAAGAGGGCTATCTCAGAGAGATAATAAGATTAATGCAAGAAGCAAGAAAAAGAGCTTCATTAAGGAAAGGAGAAATGATAGAAATTTATGTAAAATGTTCTGACTTTTTAAAGGAAATTATAAAGAAGAGAGAAGATTTGATTAAGAATAAAGTAAATGCGTCTTCTATAAGATTTGAGGAAGACGGAACTTTAAGAATAAGAAAAAAAATTAAAGACCATGAAATAGCAATTTATTTTTGATTTTCCGAAGCAAAAACCGAAAATTAAACGAAAACTTTAAATACTAAATTGTTTAGGGTTACTATAATCAAGTTGCAAAAAATGATTGTAAGAGAAGAGCTTTTGAGTTGGCTAAGAAAAGTTTTTAACTTAAACTTATATGAAGCAAAAGTTTGGACGGCGTTGCTTTCTCGCGGGGTTGCTACTGCAGGGGAACTTAGTGATATTTCTGGAGTTCCTCGGAGCAGAACTTACGACATTCTAGAAAGTTTGGAGAAAAAAGGTTTTATAATGATGAAACTAGGAAAGCCCATTAAATTCATCGCACTGAAGCCTTTAGAAGTTATAGAACGAGTGAAGAAAAACATGATGAAAGAAGCCCAGGAAATGGTCAAGAGGTTGGATAATCTAAAAGGAACAGAAATAATAAACGAATTGAATTCTTTATTTAGCCAAGGAATTAAATATATTGATCCTACAGAATTGAGCGGAGCTATAAGGGGGAGAACAAATTTGTATAATCATCTAGATATGATGATAAGAAATGCGACCAAAGAACTTACAATAGTAACAACAGCAGAAGAATTGAACAGAAAATTTGAAGCCTTGAAAACTACTTTGGAAAAAGCAAAAAAAAGAGGAATGAAAATAAGAATTGCTGCTCCGATAACAGAAAAAAACTACAAAGTCGCAAAAGAACTTGCAAAAATAGCAGAAATAAGAAGCGGTAAGATAAATGCAAGATTTGCTCTTGCCGACAAGAAAGAAGTAATGTTGATGGTATTAAACGACGAAGAAGTACACCCAAACTATGACACTGCAGTATGGATCCATAGTCCCTTCCTTGCCCAAGCGTTGGATAGTGTCTTCGAAGAAACTTGGAATAAATTAACTCCTTTTCAGAAAATTCGATTAAAATAAAAAAAGAGGTCGAATCTCAAAACAGCTTTCCAACTAAATAAGTTTGGCGAGAATCTACGATCTCCAAGTTAATTATCTTTCCTAACATATTCTCTTTCGAAAAAAAGACAACAGGTTTATAATTGGTAGTCCTTGCTATCCACGTATCAAAAGAACCTTTCTCATCTGTAATTGCCCTCACTATTTTTCCTATAAATCTTTTATTTTTCTCGAAAGAAATCTCCTTACACACTTTTACCAATTCTGCAGTTCTTTTTTTTATTATTTCGCTGCTGATCTGCTTCATTTTTTTTGCTCTAGTTCGTGGCATGGCCCAAAATTTAGAAATATTTACGACATCCGGCTCTGTCTTTTTTATAATCTCTAAAGTTTTTTCAAAGTCTTTTTCTTCTTCTGTCGGAAATCCTACGATGATATCTGTGCTAATACTAATTTCTGGTATTTCTTTTCTGAATTTTTTTATTATCTTCATAAAATCCTCCGTTTTATAGTTTCTATTCATTTTTTCCAATATTATATCGCTTCCAGATTGTAAAGGAAGGTGCAGAAACTTGAACATTTTCTCATCTTTATAACATTCTATTAATTGTTCAAGAATTGGCAAAACATAATTTGGATTCATCATCCCAAGACGTAGGAAAAATTCATGCTTCAGAGATAAAATCTTTCTCAGAAGCTCAGGGAGTTCTTGCTTTCCTCGGTCAAGGCCATAGCAAGCGTTATCTTGGCTTGTTATCCATATTTCTTTGCATCCGGCTTTCAAATCTAATTCTATGTTTTTCAAAATTTTCTCTTCTGGGAAAGAAAAAAGATTTCCTTTTGCAAATTTAACGTAACAATAAGAACATTCTCCCAAGCACCCAGAAGCTATCTGAGTTATACCTATGACTTTATTTCTTCTTTTTTTTGGTAAACACAATTTTACTTCCTTTGTTTTTTCTTTGAATTCTGCATTTTTTCCTTTCATTATTGCTCTTACAGCATCAAGAATTTTTGTTATGTTGTGGACTCCTACCAAAGCAAAATTACACCTCTCGTTGTTTTCTCTTATTATATTTTTTATTTTACCTTCTTCCGTATCTACCATACACCCTACAACTATGAGCTTATCAAAACTTTTTGAAAGTTCTTTTATTCTAGAACACATCTTTTGCTCTGTAGGTCCCTTCACAATACAAGTATTTATTAATGCAATTTTTGCTATTTCTTTGTTGGTTGTAACAATAAAACCAGCTCTTTCCAATAGGCCTGTGATTATTTCAGAATTGTTTTGATTTGCGCTGCACCCATACGTTTCGATGTAGATGTTCATATTTTATAAAAGCTGAAAAAATTTAAAAGGTTTAACGTTAACTGCACAACTAAAAAAAACAAGAATGAAGTCACATTCTTTCTAAAGCCGCGATACCAAGAAGATGCAAACAATCTTTCATTGTTTTTTTGAAAGCTTCTACTAAAGCAATTCTCCTGTTTTTTTCTTTTTCTGCTCTCAAAACAGGACATGAATGATAAAAATTATTAAAAACTTGTGCTAATTCGTAACAATAGATCGCAATAATGTCTGGTTTAAGTTGCAATGCTGCTTTTTTTACAATTTCATTAAATTCATATATTTTTTTTGCTAGAAAAATTTCTGTTTCATGAATATTTTCGAAACTTAGTCTTCCTTTTTTTCTCGCTTTTCTCAAAATGCTACATGCTCTTGCATAACTATATTGTAAATAAGGTCCTGAGAATCCTTCGAAATCTAAGGCTGCTTTTTTATCAAATAAAATATCTTTTTTAATGTCCGTCTTCAACAAAAAGAACCTCAAAGCGGCAAGAGCTATCGCAAGAGCTCTTTTCTCGAGCTGCTTTTTCTTCAAGGTATATCTTTTTCTTAACTCTTCCTTTGCACTTTCGAAAACTTCTTTTATCAAGTCATCTGCATCTACAACTATTCCTTCTCTAGATTTCATTTTCCCTCCTGGTAAATGAACCATTCCATAGCTAAGATGCACAAGTCTTTTTACCCATTTGTAACCAAGAAGCTCCAAAATTTTGAACAAACTCTTGAAATGATGCTCTTGTTCAGAAGCTACCACATAGATCAACTTGTCAAACTTATAGTCTTCGTACCTTTTCTTTGCAAGATAAATATCTTGTGTTATGTACAAAGAAGTACCATCGCTTCTTAGAAGGATCTTTTTTCCCAATTCTCCAAGATCGACAAAAACAACCTTGTCTTCTTTTTTGAAAATTCCTCTTTTTAGACCCTCCAAAACAATTTCTTTTCCTTTTTCGTATGTCTCTGATTCAAAATATTGCTTGTCATGTTTGAATCCCAAAACTTTGTAAGTTTGTTTTATTCCTTTCATAGCCCAAGAATTCATTTTTTTCCATAATTTTATCACTTCCTCATCTTTGTTTTCCCACCTTCTTAGTAATTCTTGTGCTTCTTCTTCAAGTTTTGGATTTTCCTTAGCCTTTTTTGAAAATAAAACATAAAAATAGCCTACAAAATGGTCTGGTTTTTTATCTGGTTTTTTGTTTTTTCCCCATTTCTTATAAGCCAACATAGACTTACAAATATGAATCCCACGATCATTTATTGTATCGACTCTCTTAACATCATAGCCAACAAATTCTAAGATTCTAGCTATGGAATCTCCTATAAACAAATTTCTCAAATGTCCAACGTGTAAAGGTTTGTTTGTGTTCGGACCCGGCGATTCAACAAGAATAAGTTTTCTCTTTTTTATCTTTTTTTCTTTTTTCTTGAAAATTTCTTTGAAAAATGTATCTTTTTTTATAAAAAAATTTACATAGCCGTTTAACGCTTCTACTTTCTCTATTTCTTTTTCTGGCTTTATCTTTTTGGCAAGTTCTTTTGCCAACTCTTCCGGCTTTTTTCCCAAGGAAGAAGCAAACTTAAAACAAGGAAAAGCAAAATCCCCATAATTTTCTTTCGGTTTTTCCAAAAAAATTTCTTCTTTTTTAAGACCCGTGACCTTTGCAATTATTTTTTTTATTTTTTCTTCAAGCATAAAAACAAAAAAGAAGAAGAAATTTAAAAATATATTCTTGATGGGATATTCTTTTGTCGGATATAACACAATTTTGGTTAAATTTAAATATATGTTATTCTTGAAGAAATCATGCTAAAAATAGAATTAAAAGAAAAGCCAAAAGAAAATGCAGTTTTGATAGAGGGCTTTCCTGGACTGGGTTTTGTTTCCACCATAGCAACAGAATTTTTGATAAAGCATTTAAATGCAAAACCTATAGGGAAAATTTTCAGCACAAAACTAGAACCTGTCGCAGCAATTCACAAAAATGAGGTTCTTCATCCTTTGCAAATTTTTTATTCGAAAAATGAAAATATCGTAATAGTGCAAGCAATAGTTCCCGTGGATGGCTTGGAGTGGGAGATAGCAGATGCCATACTTAAACTTGCGAAAAAAATAAAAGCAAAAGAAATAATAAGTCTGGAAGGGGTTAGTTCTCCAATACAAACAAAAGATTCAAAAGTATTCTTTTTTTCTAAATGGAAAGAAAAAAATAAAATTTTGCAAAAATTTAATATTCCCCAGCTAGAAGAAGGAATAATAATAGGAGTAACGGGAGCTTTGTTGATGACTTCTAACATTCCGCTTTCTTGTTTTTTTGTGGAAACACATTCCAAGCTTCAAGACAACGCAGCAGCAGCAAAATTAATCGAAGCTTTGGACATGTATTTGAACTTAAAAGTCGACTATACCCCTCTATTAGAAAAAGCAAGAGAATTCGAAGAAAAACTGAAAAAAATTTTGTCCAGCGTTACCGCAACAAAAGATCAAAAAGAACAAAAAGAATTAACCTATATGGGATGAGTCTTTACTCTTCTTTTTGTTCTGGTTCTATGAATATCTGTTCTATTTCTTTTTCCGCTTCTGCAAGATTTCTTCGAAGCTGAAATGTAGAAGCAACGTCTATGATATACTTACCCTCTTCCAACTTGTATATTATCGGTCTTCCCTTTAAAATGCTAACCAAATCCAACTCAAATTTTCCAGGTCTTCTTATTCTGATAGACTCGAGATCGAGGATGATCGGTTTTTCCACGTCTGGCCCTATGAGAGCTTTCACATCTTTTACTATTTCTTCTCTTTCCTTTGGTGTCAATTTTTCAATTTTTTCAACCGCTTCGAGATCGTCCTCACGAAAAAAGAAAAAATAATGCGAACCGCAAGGGCATCCCTTGAGAATTTCTTCAGCAGTACTTGGGTATATTTTTCCACATCTAACGCATCTATGGGCCATACTAAGCCAGAGGAGTAGAAATATATAAATTTTATCAAAAAAGAGTTTTCACTTTTTGAATTTTTGCACACTTAAAATTTCTTCTGGAGTTAGCAAAGAAATTCCTGCCCTGTCTTTGTCTATCTCTACTTTTATTATTTTTTCAGGATTGGTTAGATCAACTTTTGGCTTGTCTACAACATCAGTCAGCTTTATTATCAAATCTTTTCCGTATTCCTTGACTGCTCTTCTCTTTATCAAATCCATTTTCCACCTTTCTTCCTTCTTTATTCCTTCTTGCAATTTTTTTATTACTGCTTGCATATCTTTTATTTCTGCTTTACACCACTTATCGACAGGCCACCAGTTGAATGTGTATTTAAATTTTTCTATGTTCTTTTTTGCTATTTCTATCAACGACTTTATTGCCTTCCTGGCATCTTTCACATAAACTTCTGCAAGTCCTTCGGACATGTTTATTATTTTACCTTCCTGCTTTGCTTCTTTTAGCAAACCTAGAATTTCTGCCTTACTAGACTCCTCATGTACCGGGTCGAAACTAACGAGTAAATTTCCTTCAGCCATTTTTCAAGTAAGATTTTATCATTTTTATAGTTTTCGTCATGCAGCAGCCATTCTTTGTTGCTTCCTTCTGCGCTTCTCGCGTTTCATTCTCTTGCGTTGCCATTTCCAACGCATTTGCCTCGGTTTTTTCCATCTACGTGAAGAGCGCTTCATTTTATTTCATTTTTTTGAATTCTTTTAAAAGAGCATTATTCCTTTCTATTAACTTTTCTATTGTTTCTTGTAAAACTTTTCTTGCAGTTTTTCCTTTAGTCCTCAAAACAAGTACGGGGTTTTTGCTAGGATGACTTCTTTTCCACACCGCAAGTTCTGTTGCTTTGTCCTGCCATAGCTCATTTCTTAAAAATTCTGCTATCGTTAAGTTATTCATTTCTATTTCCAACAAATTTTTGTCTTCTTTTATTATTTTAGCTTCCATTTTTGCTTCTTCCTGAGGCAATCTTGAGAAGATCTTTCACTTTTAATTCTTTCGTTTTTTCTATGCTAAAATCGAATTCTATGTCTTGTGAGATTGCATTTTTTATTTCTTCCATCTCTTCTAGTTTTTTTCTTTCAAGAGCTTCATGAAATTTTTCTTCATGTAATGTTTCTTGCATCTTTCTTGCTTTTATTTCTTTATATCTTTCGTAAAGATCATTCAGAGTTAAAATTTCTTTACTTTTTTTTTCTTCTTTTAGTTCTGTCGCAGCATCTTTTTCCGAGACTTCTATTTTTTTCTTCGGCAAAATGAGAGAATTATTGGCTATGGCACATCTTTTACATAGACGCATAGCCTTCCCGTCTGTAATCGTGTCCAGCAAATGCTCTACAATACCACATTCCTCGCAACCTTCGTCAAAATCTATCCTTTTCATTCACCGGTTAGAAAAAAAGAAAAATATTTAAATTTTATCTTCAAAAATTTTAGGATTTGAATTTTTCGTAAAATTCTTTCTCGAATTTTAAAATTTCTTTATGTTTTTTTTCTAACTCTCGAGGAATTCTCTTTTTACTTTTTTTTAAGTAATTATATATTGCTTCTGCAAGTGCTTGCTCCGCAAGTAACGAGCAATGATATTTAATAGGGGGGAGCCTTCCAAGAAATTTGATCACGTCTTGGTTTGTTATTTTCATCGCTTCTTTTAAGGTTTTTCCTTTTGCTAATTCTGTGACTACACTAGAAGTAGCTATTGCCGCAGGACATCCGAGGGTTTTGAATTTTATGTCTTTTATTATCTCTTCTCCTTTTTTGTTTTTTCCTACTTTTATAAAAATTTCCATGACGTCGCCGCAAAGAATATTTCCTACTTTTCCTCTTCCATCTGCATTTTTTATTATTCCAGTGTTTCTTGGGTTTAAGAAATATTGCATTACTTTTTTGTTGTAGAACATTTTTTTCTCTTTTTTTCTATAACAAGATTCAACTCTTCGACAAGTTTATCAGGATCTATGTTGTGCGCAATGGCTCCTTCTTCTATTGTTTCAAATTGCGCAGCAT
>JANXDM010000023.1 GCA_025058615.1 Candidatus Pacearchaeota archaeon
GATGAGGGAATTCGTAGAAAAGGCTAATAAAGTAGCAGAAAAATCTCTTCCGATAAAAACTTATTTTTTATCTTACGAAGAGGCTATCAAGAAAAAAGAGCTTTTTAAATTAACAAAAAGTTTCGACAAAAAATTAGAAAAAATAAGAATAGTCGAAATCTGTGGATTCCAAAGACAAGCTGATGGAGGAACACATGTAGCTTCTACCTCAGAAGTTGGAAAGATAATTTTTCTTGGAGCAGAAAATAAAGGAAAAGGGAGAAGAAGGATTTATTTCACCATAGAACCGTGACTTTTGCGTAATTTTTTAAAATATAAAGATTTTAATTAAAAAATGCAAACAAAAGAAGAAAAGAAAAAAATAGGTATTACTTTTAAGAAATATGAGAGTAAATGGTTTGTCGAAGTTTTAAGAAAAGCTGAACTTTTAGAGTATAGTAACGTTTCTGGTTGTTATATATTCAAACCAAGACTTTATTTCATGTGGGAAACAATACAAAATTTCTTTAATGAAGAACTCAAAAAAGAAGGAGTAGAAAGTGCTTATTTTCCATTATTAATTCCAGAAACCCTTCTAAAAAAAGAGAAAGCCCATATTCATGGTTTTGAACCTGAAGTTGCTTGGGTAACAAGAGCTGGAAATAAAGAGCTAAAGGAAAAACTTGCAATAAGACCAACCAGCGAAACAATTATTTATTCTGTCTACGCAAAATGGATCCGATCATGGAGAGATTTGCCCTTGCGTCTCAATCAATGGTGCAATATAGTTAGGTGGGAATTTAAGAATCCGATTCCGTTGTTGAGGTCACGAGAGTTTCTATGGCAAGAAGGACATAGTTGTTTTGCTTCAAAAGAAGAAGCAGAAAAAGAGATAGAAAGAATAATAGAAATATACGAAAAGGTTTACGAAGAAATACTTGCGGTTCCTGTAATCAAGGGATGGAAAACAGAAAAAGAAAAATTCCCGGGTGCAATAAAAACTCTTACTCTAGAAATTTTTCTTCCATCTGGAAAAGCAATACAAGGATGTACTGCGCACAATCTCGGACAAAACTTTTCTAAAGCTTTTGAAATAAAGTTTAGAGATAGAGAAGAAAAAGAAAATTATGTTTGGCAAACTTCGTGGGGCCTAAGCACAAGAAGTATAGGAATAGCAATAATGATGCACTCCGACGATAAAGGACTTGTGGTTTCTCCAAAAATCGCAAACCCACAGATTGTCATAATCCCAATCTTTGGCAGTAAAGAAAAAGAAAAAGTCTTGAAAGAAGCAGAAAAAATAAAAGATAAATTAAAAGAATTTAGGGTAGAACTTGACAAAAGAGAATATACCCCTGGATACAAATTTCACGACTGGGAACTAAAAGGAGCACCTCTTCGAATAGAGATAGGGCCAAAAGATATAAAAAATCGACAAGTAGTTATCGTAAGACGTGATTCTGGAAAGAAAGAAGAAGTAAAAGTAAAAGAGATAAACAAAAAAATAAAAGAGATTTTGGATGATATTCACAAAAGTTTATACAAAAAAGCAAAAGAATTCGTGGAAAAAAATACGGTAAATGTTGAAAATTTTCAAGAATTAATAGAAAAAATAAAAGAAAAGAAATTAATAAAGACAGAATGGTGTGGAAAAGAAAAATGTGAGGATACAATAAAAAACAAAACAAAAGCAAAAATTATTTGTATATTTTCTGAAAAAATAAATGGAAGATGTGTTTGTTGTAACGAAAATGCTTCTTATGCTGTTTATGTGGCAAGGAGTTATTAAGTCTTTTCTTCATTAATTCCTTCCTCCTCTTCTTTGTGTTTTTCTTCCTTTTTTCTTTGCATACTTTTTTTGATGAAGCACTCTTGGCAGTAAACTTGTAATCCTCTTTTTTGTCTGAAAGGAACTTCTGCTTCCTTATCGCACTCGCTACAAGTTATTTTATGCATTTCTCTCTTCCGAAAAATCTTGAAAGGATATTTCATTTCGAAAACCTCCTCTAAATTTTCAAATTAAGAAGTCGTTAACAGATAACAACTTCTTGCTCAACAAAAAGAATTAATGTATTTATAAAACTTTGTACATCCAAAAAAATTTAAAGTTCTATTATTTTTTTTCGAGATGAAAAAAATATTAGCAAGGGGAGCAGAAGCAGTGCTCATAAAAAAAGATAAAACAATAGAAAAGACAAGAATAAAAAAAAGTTATAGACAAAAACAATTAGATGTGTGGTTGCGTTCTTCGAGAACAAAAAGAGAAACCAGATTACTAGAAAAAGCTTCGCTTCTTGTTCCAGTTCCTAAAATAAAAAGAGTAAAAAGATATACTATAGAGATGCAATTCATAGATGGAAAAAAACTAAGCGAATGGCTCGATAAGATGGAAGAAACAAAAGCTTTAGAAATTTGTAAAGAGATAGGAAAAAACATAGCAAAACTGCACGAAGCAAACATCATTCACGGCGATTTAACTACTAGCAACATGATTTATGACGAAAAACAAAAAAAAGTTTTTTTTATTGACTTCGGTCTTGGTTTTCATTCCGCAAGAATAGAGGACAAGGCTGTTGATTTGCACTTGTTAGCAGAAGCCTTAAAATCGAAACATTTTAAAAGGTGGCAAAACTACTTTAGAGAAGTAATAAAAAACTATAGATGGAAGGAGGCAAAAAAAGTCCTCGAACAACTAGAAAAAGTAGAATTGCGTGGTAGGTATAAGAAAAAATGAAGGTCGCCATTCTTTTTTCCGGAGGTAAAGATAGCGTTTATGCAGTGGAAAATGCATTGCAAAAAAAATGGGATATAAATTACCTACTCTCTATAAAGCCTTCTAGAACTGATTGTTATCTTTTTCATTTTGGAGGGGTAGAAGCTACCCCAAAAATTGCAAAAGCTCTTGGTTTTAGGCATATATATGCTGAATGTGATGTAGCTGATCCTTTCTCTGAAGCCAGAATAGTAAAAGAAATTGTAGAAAAGCATCCTGTCGATGCTTTGATTCTTGGAGGAGTCGGACTACAAGTTACTCAAATAAAGACTCTACAACAAGCCTTGCCAGAAACGAAGGTTTTTGTTTCTCATCTTGGCCTTGACCATGAAAAAATAATCGAAGAGATGTTAGAAAAAAGATATGAAATAAGAATCGCCCAATTCGCAGTAGAAGGCCTGACGCAAGAATGGCTAGGAAAGAAACTGGACGAAGAAACCTTCAAAGAGTTGAAGAACAGATCGAAAAAATATGGTTTTCACATAGGGGGAGAAGGAGGACACTACGACACTATAGTTACTGATGGGCCCATCTTCAAAAAGCGTCTAGAAATAGAGTTTGAAAAAGTAAAAGAAACAGAATATAGCGGCTACATAAAAATAAAAGCAACGAAGTTAGTAAAAAAAGAAACTCAAAGAGAAAGATGGGTAGAATAAAGTCTTTAACAATAAAGAGAACCGCAAAAAAACTTTTGGAAGAAAACCCCGACATCTTTACGGAAAACTTCGAAAAAAACAAAAAAATCATTCAGGAACTTGTAGAATGCGACAAAAGAACAAGGAACAAACTTGCAGGATACATTACAAAATTGAAAAAGCAAGAAAAATGATGCTAAGCGATTGCTTAGAAAATTGTAAAAATAAATTCGGAGGTGAAAATGGCAGAAAAAGATGAAAACGTTGTCTTTATAGGGGGAAAGCCTTTCATGAACTACGTAACTGGAGTAGTAATGCAGTTTACAACAAAAGGAGCAAAAGAAGTAGTAATAAAAGCGAGAGGAAAGTTCATTAGCAGAGCAGTAGATGTTGCAGAGGTGGCAACAAAGCGATTCCTTAAAGAATTTGGCGTAACAGTGAAAGACATAAAAATCAACAGTGAGGAGTTCGAAAATAAAGAAGGAAAAAAAGTCAATGTTAGCACCATCGATATCGTACTAGCAAAGAAGTAAAGGAGTTTTGTTTTTGTTTTTAATTTTTTTCTTTTTTTCAACGAAAAATTTATAAGTAGAGCTTGAGAAATTTTCTAACTTTTCAAAAATGACGGGTAAGCTTTTCATAGAAAAAGAAATCATAATGAACGATCTAAAAGAATTCTGTAATTGTAAAAAAGACGTTAAATCAAAAATAGAAGAAATAGTAAAAAATTTCGAAGAAAAAGTTGGCCTAGAAGAAGCAATAGAAAAATTAAAAAAGGATTTTCCTAATAAATATGAAGAACTTATCAGGAATTACTGCTATCTCGGGATTTGCAATTGGAAAAAAGAAGTTTTTGATAAAAAAAGAGATGTTGCTCTTAGTGTTTTAGAAAAATTAGAAAATCCAAAAGATTTCTATCTTTTGTTCGAAAATGTGGGGGAAGACAGATGGAAAGAAATAGGAGAGATTGTCTCAGAATTATTAGTATTCTATTCAAAAAAAACAGGAGAAGAGCAATACATAAAATGGGCAATAAAAAGTAAAAAGAAGGAAAGGATAAAAAGTTTAAAAAAATATATGAGAAAGCACCATCTCCATATCCAGGGTTATATAAACATATAAAATAGAAAATTTATTTCTTGCTTGGAAACTTGAATGTTCCCTATGAATTCTCAAAGTAAATTTAGAAGAAAAAGATGAATAACATCTTAAAACAAAATTTTTAAAATGATTAAAATCTTGAAAAATTTGGCTGTGTAGCTCAGTGGTAGAGCGCGAGTCTCATAAGCTCGCCGTCGTGGGTTCGATTCCCACCACAGCCATTAAAAATGAAAAAAACACTTTTGCTTGCACTATTTTTGTTCCTGTTCATTTTTGCTATTTCTGGATGCAAAAAAGAAACTGGAAGACAACTTTCAGAAATAAGAGAAAAAGCATTAGTTACACAAGTCAGCGATGGTGACACTATAGTAATTCAAGGAGGAAAGATAGTTAGGCTTTTGGGAATAGATTCGAAAGAAGAAAACGAACCATACGGAAAAGAAGCAAAAGAATGGCTCGAAGGGAGAATATTGTTCAAAGAAATAGAGCTCGAGAAAGACAAACAAGACAAAGACCAATACGGAAGATTATTAAGATGGATATGGCTAAACGGGAGCTTAATCAATGAAGAGATTGTTTTGGAAGGTTATGCTATCGCAAAATTCTTCGGAGAAAACAAGAAATATCAAGCACGAATACAAGAAGCAGAAAGACAGGCAATAAAACAAAAAAAAGGAATTTGGAAAAACTTAGAAAAAACAGAAACTTCTGTTATCGAAGCAGAAAAGTGTATTTTACTAGGTTGCCCTCTCGGAACTTCATTAGTTGCGTCCAAAAACTCGGACAAGTTCCACAAGTGTAGTTGTAGATTTGCTAGAAAAATCAAAAAAGAAAATTTGTTATGTTTAAAAAACAAAGAAGAAGCTATAACAAAAGGTTATATTCCTTGCGGATCCTGCAAGCCATAGGACCAACAATTTTCTAATTTTTCTATGAAAGATAAAAATTATGCCCCCACGCGGATTCGAACCGCGATCACAAGCTTTCTGCAACGTGTAATTTTACCGCAGGCTTGTATTCTATCCAGATTGAACTATGGGGGCTACAAAAAATAAGATTTAGAATTTTATAATCTTTTTGAAAATCATACTAGTCTTTTCTGATCATAGAAAATTGGCTCTCCATACTTGCCATCAAAGCCGGGTTTTATTTTTATTTTTCCCTCACGATTTTTTATTATCGCTTCTGCAATTTTCTTATCAATGACTTTCGAAAGTTGCTCAAAAGGAACATTCAACAAGACATTAAATTCGTTATCGAAATTTGAAACAAGTTTTTCGTATTCTTTCCAAACTTTCTTGGAAGAAAAAGTTGTTGAAAAAGCAAGAGCAATTACCTCATGCAAAGGTAAAAGTTGCTTGAAAGGAACGGCATCAACAGGCTTGAAACCTTCTCTCCTGTCTGCAAGTTCTTCTACGCGATGTAATACCCCAATTGTCAAAGGCTTGCCACAAACAGGGCACACGTTTTTTAATTGTATGGCCTCCTGTGGAGAACAAGAAAAACCACACTTCCTATGTCCATCGAAATGATATTTACCATACTCCGGAGGAGTTTCTATCGTTAAAGCGATCCTCTTTTTCCTTATCGAGTTGATTATTTCTTCATAAGTAAAGTCTTCCTTGAGCTCAAAAACAGTTGCTTCTCGTCCCAAACGCCACGGCCAAAAACTATGGCTATCTGAAAAAGAAAGTATTGTATAATCATCTAGAAAAGATAATCTCCAATTCATTTCAGGATTAGAAGACATACCTGTCTCAAAAGCATGTATATATTTTGTCTTATCTTCAAAAGCTTCTTCCATGCTGTCGAAACCAGTAACCGAACCAAAAATACCAAACCAAGAGGTCCATACGTGGGCAGGAATTATTTCTATTTTTTCAGAAATCCTCATTATTTCTTCTACAAACTCCGAACACGAAACATTCAAATTTGGTCTTCCATCAACATCTATTCTTCCAAGTTTTTTAAAATAAGTATTAACTTGTTCTACGACTTCAAAATCGGGGGCCAACAAGAGAAGGTGCACATTCCTTTGTTTTTCCTTTTGATAAGATAAACAAACCTCGTTGGTAAGCAAAAATGAAAAATTAGTTTTCGTTTTTAATATTCCGTTGTATTCCTTTAATTCTTTTTTCAACTCTTGCAACCATGCCGGATGTGAAAAATCGCCCGTTCCAAGCAAAGAAATGCCTTTTATTTTCGCCCATTTTTCCAAATTCGCTATTGTTAAATCTTTCGATGTTGCTCTGCTAAATCGGCTATGTATATGCAAATCACTTATTACTTGCATTTTGAGATATAGATTTTACTCTAGTATTATTTAAAAACTATGCTATTTAGAAAAAACACAAATATTGTAGTTGCTCTACAGCATATGTGAGGATAAGCAACCAAGAAAAAAAGTTTTTCTAACTTGTGTATCTTTAATCATAACAAAAATTTGCGACAGAATTTTGTCAACATTCAAAAAGAACCTTACATTACAAACAAATTTTTAGAGAAAGCTTAGAAATCAAGAAAAAAGATTGAAAAAATTAGAGGGGAAAGGAAGAATGTCAAGACTATTCACCTTTCTGCTTTTTTGACTCTCAAATAGAGGTGAGGAAAATTCTAACACGGCTACGCTGGAGGTACAAAAGAAAGGTCATAATCAAAAAATGAATTTTTGTTAAAAAATCATAAAATATGTAAAAAGGGTACATTTTTGCTATTCTACCAG
>JANXDM010000024.1 GCA_025058615.1 Candidatus Pacearchaeota archaeon
AGCGATACATCAAAAAAGATCTCTAATTTATTTGCTACACATCCCCCAATAGAAGAACGAATAAGGGTTTTAGAAGAAATGGCTTAACACTTTCCTCCTCCAACTCCTCCTACAGAAGTTCCGAATCCAGGACTAGGATTCTGCGTTGAAAATCTCAGAGAGCATTCTCGTGGTTTTTCTTTGAATGCGTTGCACAAAGCATTGGCAACACTTTGCGGGTCTCTAGGGTATATTTCTATTTCTTTCCCATCCAACACATACGTAGGGGAGCCTCTAACCCCATATTTTTCATTGAGAGTATTATCTTCTTTTAGATACTCCTTCACTCTCTCTTCCATACAAGAATTTAGTTTGCTTTTATCGATTTTTGCTTCTTGGATACAACTATTTGAATCTCCCGATTCCACAAAGCATTTCAAGTAAGGTAAAAACTTTTCATTTTGTTCTTCTCTTATACAAACCATTCTTTCGTTTTCTTCTTCTTCTTTTTTTCCGTGCATTATGTAGCTAACGAATCTTACTTCTATGTTTGCTTTTCCTTCGAATTTTTCCCATACAGGAATTAGGCCTTTCAATGCTTGAATTCCGAAAGGGCAATAACTCATTATAAAAACTTCAAGTGTAGGGGCCCCAGGCATTTGTTTGTTTTTTCCTGTTATTGTTTTTCTATATATGTTGTTAAGCGTAATTTTCAAGATAATTTTTTTTCCTGCGTAAATGTGGTTCCCATCTAAGAAAACATGTGTCTCATTCATCCCAACGACTCTTGCTTTTGTTGGTTTTTGCAAATCCGTCTCTAATTGCACTTCTTGACCGATCGAGGGAGAATAAACGAACAAAACTTCTTTTTCCGTAAACCTTATTTCATAATTTCCATTTTTGGATGGTATCGTGCTGTTATTTCCTTCTATTCTTATCTTTATTTTTTCTTTATCTATTGCTACTACCTTATAAGAGAAGAAATTCGCTGCTATTTCTTGATTTAAAGTTGGTTCTTGAATTAACTTTACGTGTGTTTCATTTTTTTCTACAACTCTATAAGGCCACATCATTCCAGAGGTATTATACATTTTTCCTATTTCCGGCTTTTCACCAAAATTTTCCTCGAATGCTTCAAAAGAAATAAAAATTGTTCTGTTTATTTCGAAGGTTCGGTTTTGCTTTCTTATTCTCTCTTGAAAATATTTATTTTCTTCTTCATAAGGACCATAAGCGTCTTTTGCGTCCAGCTCTATTGTTCTTGAGTCTTTTTCTTTCATTGAATTAATTATTTCATCTACTTTGTTAGTAACAAAACCAAAATTAGAAGAGATTTGCCCTCTTATGAATTCATTAGTTCCTGATTCGATAATTGTTCCGTTCTCTAGCTCTATGCTATAAGTTATATTCAAAATTTCTTGAGAAATTGTTAGAGAAGTAGGTCTACCAAGGAAGAGTATTATTGACAACCCAATAACAATAACTCCCAAGACTGTAAAAATAATGAAAAAATTTTTCTTTTTTGTAGGTTTATTTTGCTCTGGTGTACTTTCTTCTTGTTTTTCTTGAATATTCTCCATTCTGGAGTAAAAAAGCTGCTGTTTATAAAGTTTTCTTTTTTTCTTAAAGAGAAAAATTATTGGTTTTCAATTGTCAACAATTTTTTCACTTTTTCTTTCCCCAAAGCCATCAACAAAGTAGGTAATCTTGGTCCAGTGTCTTTGTCTATGAGCATATTATAAATTATTTTGAAAAAATTTCTTTGTGCTTTTTTCTTTTCTTCTTCTGTCATTTCGGATTTTTTAGGAATTTCATAAATGAACCAGGTTAGCTTTTCCAAACTCCAGTATTTTTCCATTTCATCCACGAATCTTTTTAGTTGTTCTTTTTCTTCTTTTTTTAGTTTTTCGTAATAAGAATAATTTGGTGTTTCTCTTACCCTTATTGCAAGTTCTGGCATAAAATTTTTTATCCAATTTTGAGATTTTTCAAACCTTATTTTTAGATATTTTTCTTTGTATTTTTGGCCAAGCCTTTCAAATATTTTTTTTAACTCTTCCAAATTTCCTTGTACGACTTGTCCGAAAGAAGCCACTTGTCTAAAATTAGCGTTTCTTTCTTCTGGTATTTTTCCATGTATTATGCTACTAAATTCCAATTGTCTTTTTTTTATTTCTGATAATTTGTTTCTATGTAGATTTTCTATTTCTCTATCAAATTCATCATATTGCTTTATTATGTGCGAGTCAAAAAAGAAAGTAATTGGCCTCTGCGGAAGAGTCTTACAAAATATCCATCGTAGAAGTTCTGGTTCATATATGTTCAATAATTCTTTTGGCGCAATTCCGATACCTTTAGAACTGGACATTTTTGTTGCTCCTTTTATTCCCACAAAAGCGTAGCCAATGAACAACGGCGGTTTTGCTTTGAAAATTTTCGTGACTATCTCCTTTGCTACGTCGAAGCTTCCTCCGGGCGTGGCATGATCTGAACCCCCAGGCTCAAAATCAACACTATAATAGTACCACCTCATAGCCCAATCTACTTTCCAACTAAGTTTTCCTATGTTTTCTTTTTTTATGTTTGCTGTTTCTTTGTAATTGCATAGGCAAATGTATTCTATGTTGTCGTCTTCGTAATTTATTATTTTTGTGGAACTTTTTCTGCATTTTCTGCAGTATACATTCAAAGGAAAAAATCTTTTCTTTTCTTCTTTGGAAATTCCTTGTGTCTTAAATTTTCCAAAAATTTTTGCTATTTTTTCTCTTTCTTGCAGTGCTTTTTTTATTTCTTTATAGTACTTGTTTTTTTTGTACATTTCCGCTTGATAAATTATTTTTGGTCTTATTCCGAGAAAAGGCAAAACCTCTTCAAATTCAGATTCGAAATGCTTTGCGTAAGATTCATGGCATTCGTAAGGATCGGGTATTTCTGTCAAGGGCATTCCTAAATATTTTTCAAATTCAATAGGAATTCCTTTAGGAATTTTTCTTAGTTTGTCAAAATCGTCCCAAAAAAATATCAATTCTGCTTGGCATCCTTTATCTTTCAATGCCCTGCATACAAGATCGGAGGTTATTACATCTCTAAAATTTCCTATGTGTACTTTTCCAGAAGGGGTTATTCCTGCCGCACAGACAAATTTCTTTTTTTCATGTTCTTTTATCAATTTTTCGGCTATTTTATCTGCCCAGTGTATATCTTTCATGATTTTTTGAAAATTTTCTTTTTTTTAAATTTTTCAAATAGCTAAAATTTATAAGTTTGTTTTTCTTTGTACAAAAAAAGAGGAAGTTAATTAAAATGGTCGAAGATATAATAATAGGAAGAGATGAAGATGATAAAAAAAGATTTGGTAACGAAGGTCTAATTTTTCTTGGTAAGCATTTTGTGAAGATGGGACAAGTAACAAGTTTGAGTAACAGGATTATGATGGATGTAGCGAGAAGTCATGTAATTCTTATCGCTGGAAAAAGAGGTTCTGGTAAATCTTACACTTTGGGGGTTATCGCAGAAGAACTGGCAAATTTGCCAGGGGAAATCTCTCAGAACATTGCTGTGTTGATTTTCGATACGATGGGTATATTCTGGACGATGAATTACAAAAACGAAAAAGAGCATGAGTTGCTAAAACAATGGTCTTTGGAATGTAAGAAATTTCCTATTAGAATTTTTGTCCCTTTTGGTTATTATGAAAAGTACAAAGAAAAAGGAATTCCTGCAACAAAAGAATTTGCGTTGAAAGTTTCGGAAATAACATCTGATGATTGGATTTTGACCTTTGGTCTTAATTTCACAAATCCGGTTGCAATAGTAATAGAAAGAAATGTAGGAATGCTTTTGGAACAAATAGAGGAAGGAAAAATAAAAGAATTTGATATAGATGATATAATAAAAGCTATAGATAAAGATGTGCATGCAGAAAGAACAGAAAAAGAAGCTGCAATAAATTTGATGGAAGGGGCAAAGACATGGGGGATCTTTGCTTCGAAAAGACAAGAAAGTACCCAGATTTCAGAGTTGATAAAATCTGGAACTCTTACTATTTTGGATTTGAGTTGTTACAGCAGTGTTGGGACTTTTAATGTTCGTGCTTTGGTTATAGGTCTTTTATGTAAAAAAATTTTTCAGCAAAGAATGGAAGCAAGGAAACACGAAGAAATTCAGGCTGTGCGGCATGGCCTCGATTATTTGACTTATAAAGAGAAGAGGGAAATGCCTCTTGTTTGGGTTTTCATAGACGAGATGCACGAATTTCTTCCGAAGGAAGGCAAAACGGCAGCAACCGATGCTTTGATACAACTTTTGCGAGAAGGAAGACAACCAGGAATAAGTTTAGTCATGGCAACACAACAACCAGGCCAATTACATCATGATGTTCTGACACAAAGCGACATTGTTATAGCTCACAGAGTTACCGCAAGACCTGATGTCGAGGCATTGAATTATATAATGCAAACATACTTACTCACAGACATAAAAAGTTATTTAGATAATTTACCAAGGTTAAAAGGGAGTGCAATAATTCTTGATGATAATTCTGAGAGAATTTATCCGATGCGTGTAAGGCCTAGAATGACATGGCATGGAGGAGAAGCACCGACAGCAATAAAAGTAAAAAAAAGATTATGAAAAATGGAAAAGAACAGAAAAGGAGTCCATCATGTAGAATATGTTATTTCTGTTTCTATCTTCTTTCTTGCATTGTTATTTTTTCTTTATTTTTTTTCTTTTTACGTTGAAAGAGAAAACCTTCCTATTGAGGAGCTGGAGAAAATTTTTCTTGAAGAAACGCAAGTAAGCGTTTCTGTAGTTCTCCTCGTAACAGAACAAAAAAGCAATTGTTTTCGTATCAAATTGAATTCTAACTTTTTTCCGGAAGAGAAAAAAATTTTAATAAAAGGAATTAATGGAGAAAAAGTTACTTTTAATCTTAGTGGGGATGAAATTTTAATGAACAGCCAAAACGATTTGAATTATTTTTTTGTTTATTTTTCAAACGATTATGAATTTGAGTCAGAAAGAGCACAGCAGAATTGTCAATTCTTTAATACCTATAATTATTCTTTACCTTATGAGGAAAAATTTATTTCTAAAGAAAAAATCTTGGGTTTTGCATATAACAAAGCAAAACAAAAACTTGGTAGGGATTTTTTTATAAATGTAACAATCTTAAATGATGGAAGCATGGATATAGGAAAAATTCCTCCAAAAGTTGCGTCAGTAGAAACAAAAGAATTAAAATTGAAAATAATAAACTCTACAGCAAATATAATGTTGGCAAAAATTATTTTACAAGTATGGTAAAAATGAAAAAGGCGTGGCTTCTCCTGGTAGAAGTTGTCGTAACAATAATGATAATCTTTGGATTTTTTCTTTTTTCTTTTTTCGGAAAGCTTAGAGAAGAACCTCCAACAGTAGAAGAACTTGATTTTATTGTAGCTCAAGTTCTTGAAAATGGAACGATCAGGGAACTTACTCTACAAGATCCGGAAAATGCAGAAATAGAATTAGGAAAAAAAATAAATCCTGTTTTTAATTTTACTATGAAAAAAGAAAAATTACCGAAAGATAAGAAAATTCATGCGGCAACGGTAATTTTGTGGAATAAAGAAATCAAACGTTTTAATATTTACATATGGAAAAATGTATGAAACTTTTGAGCATAAGGCAGATGTAGGTGTTAGGGGAAAAGGAAAAACAGTTGAAGAAGCTTTTTGTGAGGTAGCAAAAGCTATGTTTTCCATCCAATGCAATATAAAAAAAGTAAAACCTTTAAAAAAAGTAAGAATTTTATGCAAGGCACAAAACGTGGAAGAGCTCTTGGTCGAATGGCTGAATACTTTGTTGGCTGAATCTTCTTTGAGGGGGATGCTGTTTTCAGAATTTGAAGCAAAAATAAAAAACAACAATCTAGAAGGCTTTGCTTTTGGAGAAAAGATAAAGAAAAAGCATGAACTTGGGACAGAAGTAAAAGCAGCAACTTATTCAGAGTTAAAAGTTTACAAGAAAAATGGAGAATGGATCGCGCAGTGTATAGTAGACGTCTAAATCTTTTTTAATTTTTCTAAAGGTTTTTTACTTATTTCTATTCCTTTTTGTGTTATCTCAAAAGGATACAATTTTTTGGAATGCTTGGATCCACGCATTTTTAAAACTTCTAAAAGTCTCTTTCTTTCTCCGTTCCGCCTTAAAAAATAAAGTAAAACGATAGAATCTGCTTCGAATTCTATGGCAGAGCCAGAACCAGAAATTAAGTCCTGCGGGGTGAGTTCTTTTTCTAAAGTTAATAAAGCAGTGGTTTTCCATCTTCTTGTCATGTCGAATAGGGCAAGAGCTGCTTCTCTTTTCGCGATTTCGCTCTCGAATAGAAGAGTAAAAGAAGTAACGGAATCTATAACAAGTCTGGTAACTCTTTTTCTGTACATCAAACTTTCAAGAGCTCCGCCACCTTCTTCTAACATTTTTCTTACTTTTTCCGGCGTGTATTCTATGAAGATAAAATTTCCTTTCTTTTCATATGCTTCTAAATCCCAACCAAATTGTTTCATATTGTTATAAAGGTTTTGCTTTTTTTCTTCAAAAGTCAAATATAAGCAAGTTTCTCCTTTTTTCATTCCATTAACAAGAAACTGAATTGCAAAAATAGTTTTTCCTGCACCAGCACCACCTACTATTAAGTTTACAGATTCTTTTATGAAACCACCATCTGTAATTTCATCAAATACGGGGATTCCGGTCGGAACTTTTTCTACTTTTTTGTTTTCT
>JANXDM010000025.1 GCA_025058615.1 Candidatus Pacearchaeota archaeon
TCGAGGCTGACGCCAACATTCTCCCTAGTGTAGCCATCTATCCTGATCAGGCCGAGGCCCCTATCCTTGGCCGAGGCAGGCCACACGAGAGCATAGGTCTTCCTTCTGCCAACTATCTCAATGGCGTCCCCAGGCGAAAGGTTCAGAAGCTTCGCAACCTCCGGATCAATCCTAGCGTAACCCCGCCCGACGTCGGTGGGCTGAGCCTCAGCGACACGCAGATAAACATAGTCAGGCTGATCCTTCCTTCTTACAGAGTCGTTTGGAAAACCCTCCTTCTTATCGTTCAACGTCCAGCATCTCCCCTCCCGTTCACAGTTTTCAACCGGAAGATTTTCCATGAGGGGGTTTATTAAGTTTCACCGTTCATACTATTGAAACAAAACTGTTAAAAAGCTTTCACACATAAACTTTGCAAAACAGCTTAAAATATTGATTCGAACAGCGACAGAATGTTGAAAAAAGTAATAAAAAACAGAAAAGAATGGTTAGTGGTTTGTACCGGCCACCAAGGAGAACCTGATTCTGTTTTGGACAAGCTTGCAAGAGATTTTCTTCCTTATAAATTTTCTAAAAATGACCATGTCATTTTCTCTACTTGTGTTATACCCACTACCTGGAACGTAATTAACAGGCAAAAATTGGAAAAAAAGTTAAGAGATCATGGTGTAAGAATTTTTACAGATGTTCACGTCTCTGGCCATTGTTCGAGAGAGGACCTGAGAGATGCTATAGAAATGTTACAACCACAACATATAATTCCTGCACACGGAGGAATAGACAAAACAACAGCCATGGCAGAACTTGCCTCTGAACTAGGATACAAACTGAAGAGCAACTTACATTTATTACAAAATGGAATGACAATCCAGTTAGATTAAAATGGGTGTCCAAGAATTAATTACGGCACTGCGAAATGCTCTCGAGAGAAACGAGAGTATAGAAGAAGCAAAAACTAGCTTACTTAACGCAGGATATTCAAAAGAAGAAATTGAAGAAGCAGAGAAAGAATTAGAAAAAATAGAAAAGAAAAAAGAAATTCCAAAACCTAGATTTTTACCAGTTTTAAATCTCCCCGTCCCAGATCCCAAAAAAGTAAAAAAAATCAAGAAGTCTATTTTTTTCATTATAGGTTTAATAATTTTATTGATATTCTCTTATTTTTATTTTTTTAGATAAAGCAATTTAAACAGCACCAAAACTTATTTAAAATTTAAAAGTAAGTAAAAATATAAGGCTAAGGGAAAATGATATTCGCACATCTTGCAGATGTCCACCTAGGGGGTTGGAGATATCCAGAATTGCAAGAGTTGAACTTAAAAGCATTCAAAAAAGCGATAGAAATTTGTATTGAAAAAAAAGTGAATTTTGTCGTGATTTCCGGAGATCTGTTCGAAAATGCTGTTCCACCGGTAGATGTATTGAAAGAGGCAGTTTCAGAATTCAGAAGATTAAAAGAAGCGAATATTCCTTGTTACATAGTCCCTGGCTCTCATGATTATAGTGTTACGGGAAAAACTTTCATCGAAGTTCTGGAAAAGGCTGGGTTGTGTAAAAATGTTGCACTAGTCGAAGAAAAAAAAGAAAAAACAATTTTGAATTTTTTTTATGATAAAAAAAACAAAGTTCTTCTTGCTGGTATCCCCGGGAAAAAAGTCAACCTAGAAATAGAATTTTTCAAAAACTTGGAAATAAAAATTTCGGACAAATTCAAAGATTTTTTTAAAATCTTTGTCTTCCACACAACTCTAACAGAAATGAAACCCATAGAGGAAATGCCCAGTATAAGCATTTCCTCTTTGCCTGCCGGTTTTGATTACTATGCCGGAGGTCATTTGCATCTAATCGACATAAGGAAAAAAGAAAATGCTTTAGTCGCTTATCCAGGTCCGTTGTTTCCTAATAATATAGAGGAATTAGAAAAATTAAGAGGAGGAAATTTTTTTATAGTAGAATACAAAAATAAAGAATTTAAAATAGAAAAACAAGAAATTTTTTTGAAAGACGTAATAAGTTTAGAAGTTGATGTAAGTGGCTTACCGATAGAAGAAGCAAACTTAAAAATAATTAGGGAAATTTCAAAATTAGATTTGAAAGATAAAATTTTTATTTTGAGAATAGTTGGTTGTCTAAGTTCTGGGAAAACTTCTGAGATAGATTTTGAAAATATAAAAGAAAAATCGAAAAACGCTTATCTTCTCTTGAAAAATACTTCAAAACTTTCTACAAAAGATCTCGAACTTGAAATAGAAGCAGAAAACAAAACTATAGAAGAATTGGAAAAAGAAATCATAGAGCTTTACAATAAACAGATACCTGAAGAATTTAAATCTTACTCAAGATTTATTTTACCTTTACTGGAAAATATAAATTTCGAAAAAAGTGAAGAAGAAAAAAAACAAGATTTCGAAAAAAGAGTTATAGACAGCATATGCAAGATTTTGAACATAAACTTTGAAAATGATAATTGAGAGGATAAAACTCAAAAATATAAGATCTTTTGAAGAGCAAGAAATAACATTTCCAAAGGGAAAAATTCTACTTGCCGGAGATATAGGCTCCGGTAAATCTTCTGTTTTACTCGCGCTTGAATTTGCACTTTTTGGATTGCAAACTGGTTTCGTTTCTGGCGCAGGTTTGTTGAGAAAAGGGGCAAACATCGGAGAAGTAGAAGTAGAATTAAAAATACAAAATAAAAAAATAAAGATAAAAAGAGCTCTCAGAAGAAAAAAAAATTCTATCTCTCAAGATAAAGGTTTTTTAGAAACAGAAAACTCGAAAGAACAACTAAGTCCTGAAGAATTAAAAGCAAAAATTTTGAAATTCTTAAATTATCCATCAAGTCTGCTGAAAGCCAAGAGTAATTTACTTTTCCGCTTTACAGTATATACTCCTCAAGAGCAAATGCGACAAATTTTGACAGAAAAACCTGAAGAAAGAATAAACACTCTAAGAAGAATTTTCGGAATAGACAAATACAAAAACGTAGAAACAAATTTAGAAATATTTCTTACAAAATTAAAAGAACAAATAAAAATTTTAGAAGTCCACGTTGAAGACATAAACGAAATAAAAGAAGAATTGGAAAAACAGAAAAAAGCGATGGAAGAAGAAAAAAAAGAAATAGAGAAGGTCGATTTTAATCTAAAGTCTATTCTTACAGAGATAAAACAAAAAGAGGAACTCATCAGAAAATTTGAAGAACAAATAAAAGTATTACATTATTTGAAAGCAGAAAATTCCTCGATAAGAGCAGAATACGGTTCCATCATAGAAAATTTGAAAGAAATAAAAAAACAAATAGAAAAAATAGGTGAATTGCCGAATATAAAATTAGAAGAAAAAAATTTCAGAGAAGAAAACAATTGGAAACTTATTCTAAAAAAATGCAACACATTCTAATCAAAAAAACAGAAGAAGAATCAAGAAAAAAAGAATTGAACACATTGAAAGAAAAAATTTTATCTTTGAGCGTATGCCCTACATGCAAGCAAAGAGTTTCCGAAGAGTATAAAAAAGTTTTTATCGAAGAAACAAAAAGAAAGTTGGAGGATATAGAAAAAAAAATTTACGAGATAGAAACAGAAGAAAAGAGACTAAAAGAAGAAATAAAAAAATTCGAATATGAAATAGAAGAAACAAGAAAAAAAGCCCAGGATCAGGAAATCAAAAAAGAAAAAGCAAGATCGATAGAAGAACAAAGAAAAATCAAGGAAAAATTGTTAAAAACACTTAAGAACTTTGTAGAAAGACAAAATTTTTTGATGGAAAAACTGAAAAGCAACGAAGAAGATTTGTCAAAATTGAAAGATGTAGAAATCAAATATGAAAACATCAAAGAGGAATTGGTTTTTTTGAGAGAAAAAGAAAAAAATATTGCAATCGAAAAGGCAAAAATAGAAAAAGCGATAGATTCTATTTATAAGACGATAAAAGAATTAGAAGAAAAAATAGAAAAAAAAGAAAAAATTCTACAGAAAATTCAAGAATACAAAAAATTGAATGAATGGATTTCTGAACATTTGATAAGTTTAATTTCCAAAATAGAAAAGAGTGTTATGGCTACTGTAAATTTAGAATTTAACAAGATTTTTAACAAATGGTTTTCAATGCTTGTTGATAACTTAAACTCGAAGATAAATGAAGAATTTACTCCGATAATAGAACAAGGAGGCTATGAAATAGAAATAGAAAATCTTTCTGGAGGCGAAAGGACTGCGGTCGCTCTGGCTTACAGGCTTGCTCTAAATCAAATAATAAACAGTTTGATGTCCAACCTTACAACAAAAGGTTTACTAATTTTAGATGAACCAACTGAAGGATTTTCCTCTGAACAACTCGACAAAATGGGTCAAGTTTTGGAACAACTAAATGTGGAACAATTACTTCTCGTAAGCCATGAAAGCAAAATAGAAAATTTTGTAGAGCATGTAATAAAATTCAAAAAAGAAAATAATGTGAGCTCTGTTTTCTATTGAATAGGTTGTAAACATTCGAATGGAATTTTATAAGTTTTTGCTTCTTCGCTCGTCATGATAATCCACTCAGCTCCTTTTATCGAAACATTTGCTCCTCTCTTTTTAACATAACTATGATCTATCAAGCTAATGTTTTGTAACAATAACCTTATTTTATATGGATTTATTATACTTTCTATTCCTGTTTTTACATCGCGAGCACTAAAATTTCCTTTCAATCTATTTAAATAATTCGGACCTGTAGTATTAACATAAAAAGAACCCGTGTAATTCGTTCCCATATGAAGTATTAAATTCGTTGCATTACATTTTCCATCGAATTCTACAAATATTTCGAAAGGACTTTTATGAATTATGTTTGTAGCATCTCTACCAAATTCTTGTATATATAAAGGATCTTCCAAACCAAAAATAGGAACTTTTGCAATAATGTCCACGCTCCTATTCCACATAGTTCTCGTCTCTTCGTCACGCAAAACATACCCTAAAGTAAAGTTAATATCTATTGCCCAAGGTGTGGTCTGGCTAACTATTATATCTGAAAAAACGTCATAAAAAATCAATTCAAAATCAGATTTTTCTGCCAAAAAAGTAGTTTCTTTTTTCCAATCTTCTAGAGTATAATTTTTTAAAAGACGTTCTGCCTCTGCGTAACCCAAAGTTTGATTCAACGTCCCATTGATAAAAGCTTCTCTAAAAATTTCATTAAAATTTTTTTCCGCAGGTATTCTCCCCCTTGTTGCAACATAATCATTCAATGCCACAAGAACTCTTTTTCCTATTAAATGTGCTGCTCTTTCGGCATTTTTCTCTATAGTTTCCACAAAAGCATTTCCAACGATAAGCCTTATTCTTACAGATTCTTTTGTGTACTCTCTTCTATGATAAAAGAAAAGAAGTAAAAGTAAAGTAATAAAAAAAAGAACAGTCAAAGTGAAAAAAAATCCTTTATTTTTCATTTTATCTCCAAGAAACTGCTTTGACATAAGTATAATGTAAAAAAGGAACTCCCCCCAAGATAATTACATTTATATCGTAGTTTACTTCAAAATCCGGCTCATCTACCTTATGATCATGATCAACGTCTAAGATGTTGTTAAGTAAATTATAGAGTGCTTCGTCGTATACATCATTCGTATCGTGCTGTGCACCTGTAGCATTCGTATAATAACATTTTTTTGCTCCAGAATACTCTTTCGGAACAACGATTGTAAAATTACCATTCGCTCCTTCTATTGTCCAATTACATCCTACTTTTCTTAGTTTTGCTTCTGTATAAGAAAACCTCGGTCTTCTGTAAATTGTATAAATAATCTTGCTCGAATTGCTTGGCATTCCCGTGTGGGAAGCATTGCTTCCGAAGTAAAGAGTCACCATATTAGTAGAATTTATTAAATTTCTTGGAATGTTTACTCTAAAAGGATCGCCAAAAAGAGGATAAGGTAAATTCCTTGTCCACTCATCCAAATTGTAGATTGTTATCTCTTCTCTTGTATTGTTTATTTTTGCATATTTTGTCCAAAGTGGTCCTGAATAAGCAACGATAACAGCCTCGAAGGGATTCCATCCTTCGGGAATTATTAATTCTGTTTTTCCCGTTGTTTCGTTGAAGCCTTTTGTTTCTAAAGTTACAAAATCTGCAAACGTTTTTAGCATGTCTAAAGAATATCCGCCTAACAGAATTTCACCAAGATCTAAGCCTTCTGAAGAAAAATCGTATTCTATACTTAAATTACCTCTAGTCAAGTTTGAGGTTGCGTTTCCTATTATAACTATAGTTTGATTCACATAACTCAAGCTTAAGATATCTTGTGCAATCACTGTGTAAATTCTTTTTAGCTCTGTTGCGTTATTTCCCGCATAATAAGTTCCGTTGCCAACTTTTGCTGTTTCATTTAAAGTCCAATGTGCTTTTGGACAGCCTTCACCAAGAACAAATCCTACACTGTAAATTTTACCTCCTCCTGCTTTTATT
>JANXDM010000026.1 GCA_025058615.1 Candidatus Pacearchaeota archaeon
ATCTTTTGCTTTTTCTATATCTTGTTCTTTTGTTGCTAAAAAAGGCATACCAGGGATGATGTTTTGTGCGATTTCTGCTGAAAATGAAAGTTTAATTCCTGCGGCCGCGCTTATTTTTTCTTTCTGTAAAAAACCTTTTCTGCAAGGAAGTGCTTCTTGCAAATTTCGTGCTTTTGCCACTATTGGTTCCTCGAAAGTAGAAATTACAAGAAAATCGTTCTTGGAAAGAACTCCATCATAAAGGATTGCTTCTATTTCCACAACACCTTTCTCTTTTTTTACTTCTAGAATAGTCCCTTTTGCCTCTTTCCCTAAAACAAGCTCATCGCGTAAGAATTTTTGTGATAATCCTGCAAGCATGGCGATTAGTTCAGGAATTCCTTCAGAAGTTTTTGCAGAGCATGGTACGATAGCAAGTTGTTTTTTGAAATCTTTTATCCTAAAGAAAAGATCGCAATCAAAACCTATTTCTGATAAATCGCTTATTATTTTGTAAAATTTTTTTTCAAAATCTTTTTTTGTATATTCTGCTTGCAATTCTAAATTTTCTTTTATCAGATCTGATAATTTTTTCCATCCTACGAGTTTGTCTATTTTGTTCAAGGCTACAACAAAAGGGACTTTACTCAATTTCAAAATTTCTATACTTTCCTTTGTTTGTTCCATTATTCCTTCGTTTATGTCAATTACGAGGATGGCTAAATCTGCCAGAGAGCCACCTCTTTTTCGGAGATTTGTAAAAGCAGCATGGCCCGGTGTGTCAATAAACAAAAACCCCGGGACTTCTATTTTTATTTTAAATTGATCCAAAAGTTTTTTACATTTTTTTTTAACCAAGTCCGCAGGAATAAGCATAAAAGAAATTTTTTGTGTTATTAGACCAGGTTCTTTTTCTGCTACACAAGTACCTGCAATACAGTCTAACAAAGTCGTTTTTCCGTGGTCTATATGTCCAGCTACTGTTACTATTGGTTGCCTTATTTTTTCCATTTTAATAAAAAGAAAAAAATAAGTTTTAAAAAATTTAACAAAAAACTTATTCAAAAATTATACTTGCATAACCTACTGCATTGTTGCTTTTTATTATCCTTGAGCTTGTGTAGTGTTGCAGTAGACGACCTTTTTTGTTCATAGCCTTGCAAATTTCCATCGTTACAATTATCGGAGCTGCACCACAAATTGTTGTCTTTTTTGCATATTCATAAAAAGATTTGGAATCCAAAGCCAAAATTGCTTTTATGTGTTTTTCATCAAATTTTTTCAAGTTTTCTTCTAGATTATTATTAGGAACAAAAGGAACGAAGCCATAATGAAAACCGAAGTGAGTAAAATCGCTAGAAGCTAATACAGCTATGCTTGTCTTTTTCTTTTTTATCGTAGAAACCAATTCCGATGCAAATTTTTTACATGCTTCGTAAGAGCTTGTTGATATTACTATAGGAACTATGTCAAAATTTTTGTAGATAAATTGTAAAAAAGGAAGTTGGACTTCAATGCTGTGTTCTTGAAAATGGGGGGTCTCGTCGTGTTTTGCCTGTGTCTTTTCACATATCTCTTTTGAGAGGCCAAGGTTGTTCTTTACTATTCCCAAAGGTGTTTCGAAATTACTGAACGATACGGAAAAATCAGTAGAAGAAATTCCTGTATGATTTGGTCCAAGCAAAATTATTGTCTTCATAGTATATTTTTTTAGTTCGAAATAAGCGTTGGCTGCACAAGGTCCTGAGAACATGTATCCAGCGTGCGGAACTATTGCTGCCACGAAATTTTTTTTCTTTTTCTCTTCAACTGGCAATTTTCTTGGGCCCAATTCATGCAAAAAACAAGAAATAATTTGTTTT
The DNA here is from genome assembly GCA_025058615.1 of Candidatus Pacearchaeota archaeon. GTDB lineage: Archaea > Nanobdellota > Nanobdellia > Pacearchaeales > UBA284 > JANXDM01. The sequence goes on from JANXDM010000026.1 coordinate 1,842, forward strand.
TTAAGCAAAGAAGGAACTGCTTCGTAGAATTGGCCGGCCACAACAGCCTTTCTTATTTCTCCCATTCTATTGCTAGATAACCTGTATATAAAAATATTTGCTAAGCTTTATAAAATCTTTTTTCTTATCAAGTTTATGGAAAATTCAAAAAAAATTGCTACAATTATAATAGTGATTGCTCTTGCTACAATAGCTTTTTTCTTGGTTAGATTATATATAAGTGTTATTCTTGCCTCTGCAGTCCTTGCATTTCTTTTGCAATGGCCTTACAAAAAACTAAAAAAGATAATAAAAAAAGAAGATCTTGCTGCTTTGACTATAGTAATATTCATAGTTGGATTTCTAGCATTTTTTGTTTATATTGTCGCACAAGCAACCGTTCGAGAAGCTTTTAATCTTTATCTTAGTATTCAAAGATTGGACACTTATCACATCATAGAAAAATTTGTCAGAAAAATTTTCGGAAGCGCACAATTCAGCGCACAATTGACGACCGCTATACAGGGCAGCATAGTCACAATCACTAACAAATTCGTAAGTGCTGTAGGAGATTTTGTAACGAACATACCTAAATTAATCTTTCAACTTTTTGTTTTAATATTCCTTACTTTCTATTTTTTAAAAGAAGGAAACAAAATAGTAGAAACTCTAAAAAGAATATTGCCGTTTGGAAAAGAAAAAAATGAGAAATTCATAACAAGATCAAAAGAAATTGCTTCTGCAACGATAATTGGGATGGTTTTGGTTGGTGTAATCCAAGGAATAACCGCTAGCGTAGGTTTTTACCTTTTCGGAGCCCCTTCTCCTTTGTTTTTTAGCTTGTTGGCTACTTTTTTTGCAATACTTCCTTTTGTTGGTCCTTGGCTAGTATGGGCTCCTGTAGGTTTGGCGATGATAGCTGCTGGAAATGTTTTGAACGGAATATTTCTGATGACTTTTGGCTTGCTTGTTGTTGGAACTGTGGACAATATAATCAGGCCGATAATTGTAGGAAGAAAAGCAAAAATAAATCCAGCGATAGCTCTAATAGGAATGCTCGGGGGGTTATCTCTACTGGGTCCGATTGGAATAATTGTAGGTCCAATAATTTTAGAATATCTCTTGATGTTTATCTTTTTTTATAAAGAATAAATAAAAAAAGAGGAAAATGAAACTAAAAGCAAAGCCTCTGAAGCTGTTTGCAGGAAGATCTATTGCAATACTGCACAAAGAAACTGCAGAGAAATTGCAATTACATGAAGATAGTAGGATAAGAATTAAAAAAATCGGAGAAAAAAGGTGGGTAACTGCCGTGATAGACATAGCTGAAGAAATGGTGAAAAAAGATGAAATTGCTTTGAGCAACGACATAACAAAAATAATTAAAATAAAGAGAAAAGATTGGGTAGAGGTTGCTGTTGAACTAAGGCCTTATAGCATAAACTACATAAACAAGAAGATGCAAGGAAAAAGATTAAATTTCACAGAAATCTATTCTATCATTTCTGATATAGCAAAGGACAGATTGAAAGAAGGAGAAATAGCTTATTTTATTTCTGCTTTATATTTCAGAGGATGTGACATGAAAGAAATATATGATTTGACGAGAGCAATGATAAACACTGGGGCTGTATTAAAACACAAAGAAAAATATGTGTTGGATTTACATTCTTGCGGTGGGGTTGCGGGAAACAGAACTAGTCCGATCGTTGTTAGCTTGGTAGCATCCGCAATACAACATTTAGGAATTGATGCTATAATGCCGAAAACGTCTTCGAGAGCAATAACTTCAGCTGCAGGAACCGCAGATGTAATGGAATGTGTAGCAAAAATTGTTTTTAGTACTGCGGAATTAAGAAAGATTCTTGATAAAACAAAAGCGTGCTTAGTTTGGAACTCTGCGTTGAATCTTTCTCCGGCCGATGACAAAATACTAAAAGTGGAATCTCTTCTTCCGATCGATACAGAGCCTAAACTTTTAGCAAGTGTAATTTCAAAAAAAGTAGCTGACGGGGCCACACATCTCTTGGTAGAGATTCCATATGGAAACTCTTCCAAATTCAAACTTGCCGAGGCAATAAGGCTCAAGAAAAAATTTTTAAAATTGACATCAAAATTTGGAATTAAAACCAAAACAATTCTGACAGACGGGAGCCAGCCTGTAGGAAGGGGGGTTGGTCCAGTCCTCGAAATGCTTGATGTAATTTCTGTTTTGAAAAACAAAAAAGAAAAGCTGTCAGATCTTGAGAACAGAAGCCTTTTATTTGCTTCCGAACTTTTAGCTTTAACGAAAGAAATAAGTAAAAAAGATGCGTTAGATTTATGCAAGTTTTTGTTATATTCTGGAAGGGCATACAAAAAGTTTAGAGAAATCGTTCTTGCCCAAGGAGGAAAAACAAATTTTGAAGAAAAACTAAGAACTGGAAAATTCAGAAAAGAAATAAAAGCTAAAAAAGAAGGAACTATAAAAGCAATAGACAATAAAAAAGTTTCTCTGATAGCAAGAATAGCCGGCTGTCCTGGAGACAAAGGAGCCGGGATATGGTTACACAAAAAAAGAGGCGATTCCGTCCAAGCGAATGATGTTCTTTTTACGATCTTCTCCGAATCGAAAGAAAAATTAGATTACGCCTACCGAATCGCTCAGCAATCAAACCCTTTCGAGATAGAATGAATTTTTTGGAAAAAATCAAAGAAAAGATAAGACTAGACCAGAAGAGAGAAAGAGAAATAGATGAAAAAATAAAGGATTTTCTAAAAAATTTTAAAAAAAAAGTGGAAATTCGGATTGGGGGTTCTTTTGCAAAAAAAACTTTGTTAAATAAAAAAATTTTAGATATAGACCTTTTTTTTGTTTTTCCTAAAAATGAGAAAGACCCTTCCAAAAAACTAGAAAAAATTTTAAAAGAAGCAAGAATAAAAGCAACAAAACTGAAAGGATCTAGAGATTATTTTCAAGTCAGATTAGATAAAAACATTTTTTTAGAATTAGTACCACTAAAAAAAATAAAAAAAGTGGAAGAAGCGGAAAATGTTACAGACGTATCTTTGTTTCATATAAATTATGTTTTAAAAAAAATCAAAGAAAACCCAAAGTTGAGAGACGAAATAAGACTTGCCAAAGCTTTTTGTCATGCTTGCAACTGCTATGGTGCAGAGAGCTATATTAGAGGGTTTAGCGGTTATGCTCTAGAAGTTCTTGTTTCTTATTATGGATCTTTTTTGAATTTTATAAGGAATGCTTCCAAATGGAAAAAGCAAGTTATCATCGATCCAGAAAAGCATTATAAAAATAAAAAAGAAATTCTGGAAAAGTTGAATTACGCAAAAATAACTTCACCAATTGTATTAATCGACCCTGTTCAGGCTTCTAGGAATTTAACGGCGGCAATTGCAGAAGAAACTTTCGAAAATTTTGTGAATGCTTGTAAAGAGTTTTTGAAAAATCCTTCAGAAAATTTTTTTTTCAAAAAAAAACAAGATATCAAAAAATGGAAAAATGAATCTAGAAGAAGAAAAGCAAAATTTTTTGTTGTGGATGTTTTTCCATTTTCTGAAAAAAAAGATATTGCTGGAGCAAAATCAAAAAAATTTTTCGATTTTATTTGTAAAAAAGCAGCAGAGCACGAATTCAAAATTTTGAAAAAAAATTTCGAATTCAACGAGAATAAGCTGAAAGCAAAGTTCTATTTTATAATCAAAGAACCAAAAAAATTTAGGTTAGTGAAGGGGCCCCCTGTTTTCGTTTCTTCTTCTTTCTTGGAATCCTTCAAGAAAAAATGGTCGAGCGTTTTTGTTAAAAATGGAACGTTGTATGCAAAAACTGAAAGAAAAATAAAAAATTTTTCCGAGCTGATAAAAGAAGTTAAAAAGCAAGCTAAGGAAATGAAAATAAGAAAAGTCATTTTAAGAGGATAGTTTCTTCGCAATATTTCGCGTGAGGTCTTATTTTTTTATAATTTCTGAAGAATTTTGCTTTCTTGTTCATTTTTTTCAGAACATAAACACAGACGGGTTCCGAAATTTTTTTACAAACTTCCTTAGTATCTTTCTCGATAAAGTTTGCGAGCCCTAGAATTGGACAAGGATTGTTGCATCTTGTGACTATTTTGTTTTTTGTAATCTTTATGATCTTACAATTTTTTCTTTTTATTTTCAAAAATTTTAAATAAAACTTTTCATAAATCTCTAAAGGCGTTCTTGCTTTTTCTAAAAAAAACAACCCTTTACAATAAAAAACAAAAGTAAAAAAGTTTATTTCATAGAGAAAAAGAAGAAATTTTTTCAAAATAATTTTTAGCTCTTGCATTTTTTACGCTAACTGTAATCTATTTTAAAATTTGTCCTTCATCTTCATAAATTTTTTATAAAAATAAAAGAAGGATTCCCCAACAATTGTTCTTTTTAAAATTATTGCTCCAAAAGGGCATAG
>JANXDM010000027.1:0-2637 GCA_025058615.1 Candidatus Pacearchaeota archaeon
AGAATAGAAAATTTTAGAAAAATAGTAGAAACTCTTCTTTCCATGGAGAAGAAACTTCAAGAATTAGAAGAAAAAATAGAAAAATTGGAAATGATAAAGAAGCAAGAATCAGAAAAATTAGAAGAGTGGAAAGAACAAACACGTGCTTTGAGAGAAGAACTTAGAATTCTTGAAAAAAACTTTTCAGATAAAGTGTAGAATGAGTATTTTCGTTAAAATTTCTGAAAAAGAAAAAATAGAAGCGAAAGAGACAATCAAAAGAATAAAAACAAAAATAAAAGAGCTGTTGGAAACTTCTTATAAGTTTTATCGAGATGCAACAGACTATAATAAGGAATTAAGAGATACAAAAAAATCGATTGCTTCTGTAAAGGAGAATTTGTTTTTTCTTAAAACGTCTTTACCTCAACTTGATATAAAACAAAAGAAACAAGAGAAAACAGAAAAAAAGAGGATAGTAGAAGATAAAAAGGAAGAATTAAAAAGATTGCAAGAAGCAATTAAAAACCTATGAACTAGAACCCCTTTCTTCCTTCCAAGGCTAAAAAAGCCTTAATTTGCTCTGAACTTTCTTCTATTTCTTCAGCAAGTTTATCTTCGTATGCTTCAAGTTTACTTCTTATTATGTACTTGTCGTAAATTCCTCGTAAGAATTTCGTTATAGGATTTGCTTCCCATTTGTTTTCGTAGTCTTTTTCCAGATGTCCGGAAAATTTGATTTCTATATCTCCTTTATCTTTTTTTAATTTTATACCTTCTTCTGTTATTTCAACTTCAACAAGGTTCGCTATCGTGATGCTTACCTTCACTCGAAATCTAACGTAGTCATTTATTTTTTTCAAACACAACCACGAAATACCGATTTCTTTTCCTGTTGGTCTTATTTTTTCAGAATATTTTTGTTCGAGAACCACATATTCCAAAGAACGAAACCATTCAAACAAGAAATTGTAAACTTCTTTGAAATTGAATATTCCAGAGTTGGCTATCTTTGTTTCGTAAACAGGATAAACTTCAGACATTTTTACTCTTTTTTCGAAAAAGAAAGATATATTTAAATACTTTATGAGATGCGCCAGCCGGGATTCGCACCCGGGTTACGTCCGTGGCAGGGACGTGTCTTGACTTCTGGACCACTGGCGCTATAATTTAAAGAAATCAAAGTATTTAAAAAATCTTTCTCAAATAAATTTTTTAGTATAAGATTTTTTCTAATTCTTCTATTTTATACCTAACTTCCTTTATTTTTTTAAATACCCAATAAGATAAGGGAGAGAGACAAGTTATTTACAAAACACCTTTTCATAATCTTTCTTTAAATCTTTGATAAGTGCTTCTAATCTACTAATTTTGATTCCTTTTCTAATTTCGGTAGAAATTTCTTCACATTTTTTAATTAAATTATTTGCGTCTTTTTCTCCTTCTTGCCTAGAAAAGAAAAATAAGAGGGTCATCTCAATATTCAGGAGGTTCTTCTTCTGAAGGAGGGGTGGAAGTTGCCGACTTGCTGGCTGCTATGACGTCATCTATTCTTAAAATCATCATTGCGACTTCGCTCGCAGATTTTATCGCTTGAATTTTAATCTCCAATGGTTCAACTATTCCTCTTTCCAATGTGTTGCAAATTTCCCCTGCGTCTTTAGCAGAGGAAGAAACATCAAGGCCAGCATATTTCTCTCCTTTTTCATGTTTAGATTTTAGTTCTGTTAATACATCTATAGGGTCCATCCCAGCATTTTCGGCTATTGTTCTAGGAATTACTTCAAGAGCATCAGCAAAAGCACCAACTGCAAGTTGTTCTCTTCCAGAAATGCTCTGAGCGAACTCTCTCAGTCTTTTTGCTATTTCCATTTCTGCTGCACCACCTCCTGCAACGATGAATCCTTTTTCTAGAGCAACAGACACGTCCCCTATTCCGTCTCTTATTGCCCGTTCAAATTCTTCGACAACATGTTCTGTCCCTCCGCGCACAAGAATAGTTACTGCTTTTGGGTTTGTGCACCCCATTACATATGTCATTCCTTCCTCTTCAGATCCTTCTTTAACTTCTTTTACTATTTCAGCATAACCAAGATCTTGTTCAGTTAAGTCATTTAGGTTACTTACTATTTTTGCTCCTGTTGCTTTCGCCAATTTTTCCATATCTTCTTTTTTTACTCTTCGCACAGCAAATATTTTTGCTTTTGTTAAATAGTATTGGGCTATGTCATCTATTCCTTTTTGGCAAAATACCACATTTGCTTTTGTTGCTTTTATTTTTTCAACCATGTCTTTCAACATCTTCTCTTCTTGTTCCAAAAAAGCTTGAAGTTGTTCTGGACTTGTTACAGAAATTCTTGTGTCTGTTTCTGGATTTTTTAGTTCCAAAGCAGTATCGAGCAATGCAATCCTTGCTTTTTTTATTTGTAAAGGCATATCACTATGGACGCGTCCTTTATCAATTACAATACCATCAATAAGTTCTGTGTCTTCTATTCCTTCCCCTTTCTTTTTTTCTATTTTTATATTTCCCCGGTCTATTCGAATTCCTTCTTCTGTTTTTTCCATAATTTTTTTTACTGCCCTTACAATCAAATCAGCAAGTTTTTCCTTTGCGGCCTCTGCTCCTTTTCCAGTCATAGCAGTCATTACTATTTG
>JANXDM010000027.1:2647-6203 GCA_025058615.1 Candidatus Pacearchaeota archaeon
GCTTCAACAATTTTTCTTGATCTTCTGTTATCTTTATTCCTATCTCTTTTGCAATTTCTTGAGCTTTTTCTGCTGCAATTCTATATCCGCGTGCAATTACAGTAGGGTGAATTTTCTCGTCCAAAAGCTTTTCTGCGTTTTCCAAAAGTTTTCCTGCTAGAACGACCGCAGTGGTTGTTCCGTCACCTATTTCTGATTCTTGTGTTTTCGCTATTTCTACCACCATTTTTGCTGCAGGATGCTCTATTTCCATTTCTTCCAAAATTGTTACGCCGTCGTTAGTTACTGTTATATCACCAAGGCTATCAACTAACATCTTATCCATTCCCTTTGGACCTAAAGTCGTCTTTACAGTTTCTGCTACTAATCTTGCTGCTAGTATATTGTTTCTTTGTGCATCTCTTCCTAACAATCTTTGAACGTTTTCGGGCAAAATAAAAATTGGTTGTTTTTCCACCATTTTTAAAAAGAATTTGACCTTATAATTAATAGTTAATATAATACTATTACCACATTGATTTAAAAATTTTACGTTTTATATCTTTTGAAAAAATCAGACATGATAAAATTCTGATAATAAATTTTTTTATTTCTAAATTAATTCAAAATTGACCAAACACCAGCTAGTTTCTTTTTTAATTTTTCCTCATATCCAAATTTAGCTAAAGTTTTGACTCTTTATTTTATAAATTTTTTAAAAGTTTTTTTAATTTTTACTTTTTTTTGATAGTGGCAATTTTTTGTACAATTCTCTTATTTTCCGATTCAGCAAATTAATAACAAATTTTCAAGAGAATTAGGGTCCAACAAAAAATATTTAAACAACAATTGCTTAACGCAAGTATGAAAGTTTACGGAATAAAAGTTGGGGACATAATGACAAGAAACTTTGTTTTTGCTTCTCCTTCTACCTCTATCGAAGAATGTGTAAAAATCATGGCAAAAAAGAAAGTTGGTTCTCTCATAATAAAAGAAGGACAAAACCTAAAAGGAATAGTAACAGAAGGAGATATAATTCGCGCTATAGCGAAGGGGATAAAACTAAAAGAAAAAGTGAAAAAAATAATGACTTCGAGGCTAATTACGATAAAACCAAGTGCAGATATTTTGAAAGCTAGTAAAATAATGAAGAAGAAAAAGATAAGATGGCTTCCTGTAACAATAGGAAAAAAAGTAGTTGGTCTGATAACAATGAAAGATTTACTCAAAATTCAGCCTGCACTTAAGGATATCTTGTTGCACAACATTAAAATTGCAGAAGAAGAAGAAAAAATGAAACGAACCATGACAAACAACGAAATGAAATGGGAAAGAGAAGGTCCTTGTTATGAGTGCGGCGTTTATGATTTGCTTTACAAAGTTGGAGGAAGGTTTATTTGTGAAAATTGCAAGAAGAAGCTTAACCAAGCAAAAAATCTTTGAATAAATCATAAATTTTTTTCACAGCTTTTTTCTTTTCATACGGAACTGAATTTTCTAATACTTCAAATTCTTTTTAGCATTTTTCAGTCCTTCTTCTACGTATTTTTCATGCGTAGGTTCATTTTTTATTAATCTACAATATTTATCTTTTTTTGTTTCTTTGTACCATTTGGTTATTTCGAAATTTCTTATACGGTTATAAAGTCCACAAACATGATAGGAAACCATGAGCTCTTGCAGATTCCATTCTTTAATTTTTTCTAATTCTAATTTCAAGAAGTCTTGCAGACTTTTCCATTTTTCTATGGTAATTTCAATGATTTTTTGTTTATCAAGGTTCAAGTCGTCAAAAGTAGGATTTTCGAAAAGATAGGCAACATCCAACATAGAGCTAGAAAATCTTACATCAGGATCTATTAATGATCTATTTTCATTTGGTAGACCTAACATATTATGTGGTTCCAGATCACCGTGGACTATTACCCCCAATTTTTCTTCTTTTCCTTGAGCAGAGATATAATCCGCAAAAGTATAAAAGTTTTCTTTTACTTCTTTCCCTATTTCTTCTATTTTCTTTTTTCTTATTTTTTCTCTGTCGATTGCTTGCGTGAAATATCTAGCAAATTTTCGAGCATAATCTTCAGAAGAAGGGTAAATGTTAATATTTCTAAGAAAATTTTTTACAATTCATTTAGATATTTTGTTGATTTGATTTGTAGCAATGCAATTGGATCCAGCAACTTTTCTAATTCACTTAATGTTATCTTTTCTTCTTTTTTCTTTCTTCTATTTTTTCTTTTAAAGTTCCTTCCTCTGGATTACCGCACAACAACAGAACCAAATTTTTTTTAATTTTTTATAGAGTTCATCTTCTTCTGGCAAAAGAACATTGTAACAAAAAGGGAAAACTCTTATTAGCTCTCCTGTTGGTAATTTATAAAAAAGATATTCATTCGCAGATTTTAAGAAGAAGAATTCTTTTTCATAAAGTTCTTTTTTTTCTAGGGTATTTGCTTCACAAAAATTTTTTCAGGCAAAAACAATCCAGAGTCTAATTTTATATCGTCTATTTTTGAATTGTAGAATTTGCGGCGAAACCAACTTTTATTGGTAGAATTATGAAATTTTCTATTTTTATGTCTGTAGAAAAATCTGCAGATAAAATTTTTCCCAATTCTTCTTTGTTTAATATTTCTTCTCCTAATTTTTTATTTGTTTTATTCATTTTTGAAATCAAGCACAACTTTAGAAATTTGGTATATAGCGTTTTGGATAGCTTCTATCTTTCCTATTATGGCGGAAAACTTGTGATTATTTTTATTTTTTAAACAACCAAGGTATCTGTCCAAAATTTTTTCTTCTTTTCTTTTAGCAATCTCGTGGGCAAGTTTTTTATTTTTTTTATAAAAAGAATTCATAGCATTTATGTAAGAGTCTTTAATAAAATTAAAAGTAAAATAAAATTGTTTTTTTGCAGAGAAATTTAATTTTGATAATAAAAGTATTATTTCTTTTAATTCATCCCCAATTTTTTCTAATGTGAGGGTAAGCCACCACAAATCAAGATAATTCGTTGGACTTAAATTAGTTTTTGAAATTCCATTTGTTTCCAAACCTTTCCTTATTATTTTGAGAAGAAGCAAAGAAAGTCTGTCTATTTCTTCTTCTGTTTGAGCAATCATTTTCAAATCTTTTTTTTGCAGATTTTTTTCTTTTAAAAAAGACTCTAAGTCAAAAAAAATAACACGAATCATATTGTCTATTCTACGCAGGATGTCTTCTACAGGAACTTCTTTCGGGTTGAGCACATCTTTAATTATAGATGTGTTAGAATTTTGCTCTATCATTTCTATTCCTACCAACCCTTGAACAACTTTTTTTATCTCAAGAATCTTTTCTCTCAATTCATTTCCTGAAAGAATAATAATTTTATAATTATTTATGTAAGCAGAAATTATTTCTCGTGTTATTTCTCGAAGGTCTTTCTCGTTAATTTCTATCTCTATTTTTTCTTTTTCCTTTTTTTCTTCTTCTGTATTTGATATAAACATATCTCCTCCACTCAGCTAATAATTAAATACTAAAGAATAATGATTTAGAATAATTGTTTAGTGTCGCTGAGTTTTTACAAATT
>JANXDM010000028.1 GCA_025058615.1 Candidatus Pacearchaeota archaeon
CAATTCCTTTAAGTTTCGGCCTTGCGGCTATACTCCCCAGGTAGCCCACTTCCGCCTTCGCTTCAGCACTGCAACCTCTCGAGGAGGTCGCAATGTTTAGTGGGCAGCGTTTACGGCTAGGACTACAGGGGTATCTAATCCCTTTCGCGCCCCTAGCTTTCATCCCTCACCGTCGGATTTGTTCTCGTGGCGTGCCTTCGCCATTGTTAGTCCGGCACAGATTAAAACATTTTACCGCTACCTGTGCCGTACTCGCCACGTCTCCCAATCCCTAGCATTGCAGTTTCTTGTGCATTTGTTGCCTTGAGAGCAACAATTTAACACAAGACTTGCAATGCCGGCTACGGATGTTTTAGACCCAATAAATGCGAGCGCCACTTGGACCGCCGGTATTACCGCGGCTGCTGGCACCGGTCTTGCCCAGTCCTTATTCGCCATGCTTTTTACACATGGCAAAAGTGTTCCCACGAGGAGAACACACTCCAACTCACTTTGTCACCCTTGCGGGCATTGCAAAAGTTTCGCGCCTGCTGCCTCCCGTAGGAGTAGGACTCGTGTCTCAGAGTCCTTCTGGGGGCTCCGCCTCTCAGCGCCCCTACCCGTCATAGGCTTGTTGGGCTTTTACCCCAACAACTACCTGATAGGCCGCAGCCCCATCCTCAAGCCTTTCGTTTCAACGATACCCCATTCCAGGAAGTATCGCCTATGCGGTATTATCCTCAGTTTCCCGAGGTTATCCCGCGCTTGAGGGTAGGTTAGCTACGTGTTACTCAGCCGTTCGCCCAGAACTTCTGCTTTCACAAGAAAGCAGAAGCCTGTAACTTGCATGGCTTAGTCTGAGTTGGATAGCAGCGCTCTCCAGCAGGATAAACTGGAATTAAGATTATAGCCGCAAGAAAACCTAAGTTTCTGCATTACTGAATGAGCCCTTACAACATCATACCTTAATAAACATGATTAAGGCACTCATCCAGTTCATTTTTAATATATATATTAAATTTTAACTTTTCATTTATAAATGTTTCGATGCTCTTTAAAATTCTTTTTTTAGTTGCTTCGAAAATTTTTCAAAGATAACCGGCAAAAAAAGAATCGAGGAGTGTGGTTTTGTTATTATGATTGAACGAAGCGCGTTGTACGGCTCCTTTTCTCGTAGATACTACTTTTCTAAGAAGAACAAATAAATCAAAAGTACTTTCTCTGTAGAATATTACACCATTTTTTTCCTTCTTTAATTATTTCTTCTATTTCCTCTTCTGAGAACGGGGTAAACTTTTTTTTTGCAACATTTTCGTTTTCTTTATAATTTTGTAAGTAATAGACTCTTGCCTTTCTGATTTTTTTACAAACATTTAAAATATCTTTTTTTGTGTGGAATTCTTTGACGAGTGTTGTTCTAAATTCGTAAGCGATGTCACCGTTTAGGAGCATTCTTATGCTCTTCGCTACATTAGAAAACATTTTCTTTGTCAATAAACCCCCGCAGATTTCATTGTACTTTTTGAAAATAAGGTCGTGTTTTATGTCAAGTGCAACATAATCGACGAGTTGTTTGTTTATCAATTTTGAAAGCATGGAAGGAACAGTTCCATTTGTTTCTATCCCTACACAATAACCGATTTTCTTTATTTTTTCTATAAAAGTCGGAAGCTCTTTATTTATTGTCGGTTCGCCTCCCGTTATGACTACAGCATCTAGAAATTTTTTTCTTTTTTTCAAAAAAGAAAGAACTTCTTCTTCTTTGATTGGTCTTATTTTTCTGATTTTTTCTTCTACTACCAGATCAGGAACATAACAAAAGCCGCATCGCAAATTGCATCCCGCAAGAAAAATTACTGAAGAAATTTTTCCCGGGTATTCTATGAGGCTTTGCTTTTGTAAGGAAGCTATAATCATCTTTTTAATGTTTGTATTTTGAAGGTTTTTCTTTCTTTGAATTCTTGTTGCTTTCCTTCATTCCATTGTTGAACAGGCCTATAATAGCCGACTATTCTAGAATAAACTTCGCAACTGCTTTTGCAGGAAGGACATGAAAAGTGCTCTCCTGCAAGGTAGCCATGATTTAGACATATACTAAAAGTAGGTGTAATAGTAATGTAAGGAAGTCGAAAATTCTCGAATATTTTTCTAACTAATAATTTTACTTCGTTTCCGCTTTGCAATCTTTCTCCAAGAAAAACATGGAAAACTGTTCCCCCAGTGTACTTACATTGTAATTCATCCTGTAATTCTAATGCTTCGAACAAATCGTTTGTGTAATTTACTGGAAGTTGTGTGCTGTTTGTATAGAAAGGAACTTTGTTAGTACCAGCAGTTATAATCTTCGGGTATTTCTCTTTATCTTTTAGGGCAAATCTATAAGAAGTACTTTCAGCAGGCGTTGCTTCTAAATTGTAGAGATTCCCAGTTTCTTTTTGGTACTGTAGTAATTTTTTTCTCATGAAATCCAAAACTTCGAGAGCAAACTTTCGCCCGTTCTTTGATGCAATGTCTTCACCCAAAAAGTTTAGCAAACATTCGTTCATTCCTACGAGTCCTATGGTAGAAAAATGATTTGCCCAGTACTTCCCTCTTGCTTCTTTTATTTCTCGAAGATAAAATTTAGAATAAGGATAAAGCCCTTTTTCGATGAAATTTTCTATTACTTTTCTTTTTATTTCTAAACTCTCTTTTGCGAGATCCATTATTTTACTTAGTCTTTCAAAAAAATCTTTTTTTGTTTTTGATAAGTATCCGATTCTAGGCATGTTTATTGTTACAACTCCTATACTTCCCGTAAGGTTCCCAGAACCGAATAATCCCCCGCCTCCTCTGTTGTGAAGTTCTGTCAAATCAAGACGCAAACGACAGCACATACTCCTGACGTCTTCTGGTTTCATGTCAGAGCTTATATAATTTGCAAAATAATTTGTTCCATATTTCGCAGAAGCTTCGAATATCTTTTCGAAAGCTTCTTCTTCCCATGGAAAATCTTTTGTTATATTAATAGTAGGTATCGGGAAGTGGAAAGGTCTTCCTTTTGCATCTCCTTCTAGATAAACCTCGTAGAGAGCTTTGTTAAAAATTTTGATTTCTTCTTCAAATTCTGCATAACTCTTTTCTTGCGGTTGTCCCCCTACAATAACTGGAAAGTTTGCATAAACTGGAGAAGGTTTTAAATCAAGTGTAATGTTGCTGAAAGGTGATTGGAAACCTACCCTAGTTGGTATTGCCATGTTGAACACAAACTCTTGCAATGCTTGCTTGACTTGCTTGTAATTTAAACCATCATAATGGATAAAAGGAGCAAGAAGAGTATCAAAATTCGAGAAGGAAATTGCTCCTGCTGCTTCTCCTTGGAGTGTAAAAATAAAATTAACGACTTGTCCAAGAATTACTCTAAAATGTTTTGCTGGTTTGGCTTCTACTTTTGATGGCACCCCACCAAACCCTTTTTTTAGTAAAGCGTAAAGATCCCATCCTACACAATAAGGCCCTAAAGTGTCTAAATTATGAATATGAAAATCTCCAGATTCTTGCGCTTCTCTTATTTCTGGTGTATAAATTTTGTTTAGCCAATACTTCTTTATTATGTAAGAAACGCTATAATGATTCAGGCCTTGCAAAGAGAAAGCCATATTTGCATTTTCTTGAACTTCCCAATCCAATTTTTCTAAGTATTGGTCTAATCTGTCTACAGCTTCTTCTGAAAATTTTACAGCTTCTCTAATCCTTCTTCTTTGCTCTCTATAAAGAATATAAGCCTTCGCAGTCTTCACAAGTCCTTCAAGAATAAGTACTTCTTCAACAATATCTTGAATCTGTTCTACACTAGGAATTTCTCCTTTTTTGAACCTTCTACTTAAAATTTGTAATACTTTGTTAGAAAGTTTTTTTGCTTTTTTTCCGTCCGCTTCTCCAGTAGCAGTCAATGCCTTAAAAATCGCATTTGTTATTTTTTCTTGTTGGAAATCTACAATCCTGCCATCTCTTTTTATTACTTTTTTTGGTATCATGTCCTCTTTTTTATTTTTTCTTTTGTTGTTTTTCGAAGCATCGCGTATTTTTAAATTTAATTGTTGCAAATTATTGTTTTCTGAGTTTTCATACTTTGCTTTTCATTTTTTAAGCTGAAATAAGCATAAATCTTTTATATTATCTTTTCTTTTTTTCCAAATGCTCGAAATAATTGGAAATGCTATTAAATCTATTGGTTCTGAATTACAATTTGCAGCTTTTTCCCAATCTATACTTTTGAGTGTTGCAGCAATAATAATAGTCGCTTCATTTCTTGCTTTAATTTCAAAAGAATTGAAGCAGCAACTAATTCTTGCTTATATAGTAGCAGGAATTCTTCTAGGGCCTCTTGTCTTTGGAATAATAAAAGAGGACGCTATAATAAAAAATTTTGCTGAAATTGGAATTGCATTCTTGCTTTTTACTGCTGGTTTGGAAATGAATTTCAAAAAAATAAAAGAAACTTTTGGCGTTTCTCTACTTGCTGGAATTGCACAAATTGTGATGGTGGCATTAATAACTTTTATTATTTTGTCTTGTCTCTCATTCGGGAAAACAGAATCTTTGATTTTAGGTGTAGCTGTAGCATTTAGTTCTACAATAGTTGTAACTAAAATTCTCGCAGAGAAAGACGAACTCAACACCTTGCATGGAAGGTTCATAATAGGTATAATGTTAGTCCAAGATATTTTTGCTATTTTTGTTCTGGCAATTTTGACAGAAAAAATTTCCCTATTTTTTGTTTTGAATTCTTTTTTACGTCTAATTTTTATTGTGATCATGGCCTTGCTTCTAAATTATGTTGCAATATCCTTCCTAAAAAAAGCTTCGAAGAATGTTGAATTGCTTTTTATTATTTCTCTTGCTATCTTATTTTTTTTCATAATTCTTGCAAATCTCCTAGAATTATCCATTGCAATAGCCGCATTCGTAGCTGGAGTATCTTTAGCAAATACGCCTTACAAACTCGAAATAGAAACAAGGACTAGAGCTCTCAGAGATTTTTTCTCTGTAATTTTTTTTGTTTCGGTAGGATTATTGCTAAAAAGTTTTTCTAAAGATATTCTTGTTCCTACTTTTGCCTTGTTAATAATTCTGATTATAATCGAACCCCTTGTCACTGCTTTTCTTCTCAGACTTAAGGGTTATAAGGAAAAAACTTCCATTCAAATAGGGCTCGCTTTTGCCCAACTTAGTGAATTCACTTTGATTTTGACTCTTACAGCTTTAGGTCTTGGGTTGGTAACGCAGAGAGCATTTGACGTGATAGTTCTGACAACTATAATTTCAATTGCTTTTACTCCATATGTTATGGGTCTTACTAATTTCTTTTCTTCCTCAATCGGAAGATTTCTTTATTATATAAAAACAAAAGAAAAAGAAAAAATAGAATACATAGAACCAACAAAAAAAACAGTCCTTTTAGTGGGATGCCATAGGATCGGTTCCGTGTATTTAAAAAATTTAGAAAAATATAAAAACAAAATTTTAGTGGTAGATTTCAATCCAGAAATAATAGAAGCGTTGATGAAACAAAGAATCTCGTGTATTTACGGAGACATTACAAACAAAGATTTATTGCAAAAAATCCCTTACAGAGATTTGAGAGCAATACTTTCTACTGTTCCAAAAAAAGAAAGTAATTTACTAATTAT
>JANXDM010000029.1 GCA_025058615.1 Candidatus Pacearchaeota archaeon
TGCAATATTTTTGTTTTTCTCTCATCGGAATATTTTTTCTTCAATTCTTGAAGTTCCTTTATTACTATCTCGAGTAGTTTTTGCTCCGAGGCAAGAATTTCTTCGAGTTGTTTTATTTTTTCTTTCATTTCTTCATGCTCTTTTTTTATTTTTTCTTGTTCTAGCTGCGTTAGTTTCGAAAGTTTCATTTCGAGAATTGCTTGTGCCTGTTTTTCACTCAATTCGAATTTTTCTTTTAATTTTTGCATAGCTTCGGTTATGTTTTTGCTTTTTCTAATGAAAGAAACAATTTCGTCAAGGTTTTTCAAAGCAACAAGCAGTCCTTCGAGAATGTGGGCTTGCTCTTTTGCTGCGTTCAATTCGAAGTGTGTTCTTTTTTTGATAATTTCTTGTCTGTGTCTTACGTAGTTTTCTATTATTTGCTTCAAATTTAATAGTTTCGGCTGCCCTTCGACGAGAGCAAGAATTATCGCGTTGAACTTGACTTGTAAGTTTGTTAGGTTGTATAGTTTATTCAAAATCAATTTAGAATTTGCTCCTTTTCTCAGAGATATTACTATTCTTACTTTTTCTTTTGCAGATTCGTCCCTTATATCTGCAATATCTTCTATTCTTCTGTTTTGTGCAAGCTCTGCAATATTTTTTATTAATTCCGCCTTGTTTGTCTGGTATGGAACCTCTGTAATGATTATTTTTTCTCTTCCTTTGCTTTCTTCTATGTGTGCTTTTCCTCTTACGATAAAACTACCACGGCCGGTTTCATAAACTTCTTTCAGACCTTCTAGATATACGATACCTCCAGTAGGAAAATCAGGGCCCTGAATGTAACGCATTAATTCTTCTATATCTATTTTTGGATTTTTTATATAAGCTATTATGGCATCACACACTTCTTTCAAGTTGTGTGGTGGTATGTTAGTAGTCATTCCTACTGCAATTCCCTGCGAGCCGTTTATCAACAAGTTAGGAACTTTTGCCGGCAAAACTTCAGGTTCTTGCAAAGAATTATCAAAATTAGGAACCATTTTCACCGTTTTCTTTTCTATGTCTTCTAACATTTCTTCAGCCAGTGCGCTGAGTTTAGCTTCGGTATAACGCATCGCAGCAGGCATGTCTCCATCTATAGAACCGAAGTTTCCTTGGCCTTCTACGAGGACATATCTTGTCGAAAAAGGCTGTGCCATTCTTACGAGAGCTTCATAAATAGCTGCGTCTCCGTGCGGATGATACTTACCCATACATTCCCCTACGATTCTAGCGCTTTTTTTTGTTGGTTTGTCATGGCTCAAACCCATTTGATACATTGTGTAAAGAATCCTTCTTTGGACTGGTTTCAATCCATCTTCGACGCTCGGAATAGCCCTTGAAACTATGACGCTCATCGCGTAATCTATGTAAGCTTTTTTCATTTCTTCTTCGATGCTTATTTCTTCTATTTTTTCTTCTTTCGGAACTTGGAAAAACAATAATTCGTGATCTTCCTTTTCGTTCAAATTCATTTCTTCTTTTTTTTCCATTTTAACACGTCAAATGAAAAAGTGCTGCTTTTTTTTCTTTTGTCTTATTATAAATTTCTACTGCTTTTTTTGTTATATCTTTGACGATCTTGATATTCAAAGATTTGAGTTTGTTATTTGCTTCTTCTTCTAGTTTTGCAATTCCGTCATGACCTGTTCCTATTATTATGACTTCCGGTTTTTCTTCCAATATTTTTTCGAATTCCGAAAAGCATATTGTGTGAGTACCTTTTGGCATTGGTCTCGGAATTATTCTTCCCGAAGGCAGAATTATTATGTCTTTTTCATATTTTTTTCCGTCTATTGCTATTATTCCGAATTCATAAAAATCTACTTTTGGCATTTTTTAAATATCGAGAGAGGCCATTTTTGCATGTTCCATTATGAAAACTTTTCTAGGTTCTACGGCTTCCCCCATCAAAGTGCTGAAAATCATATCAGCTTCTATTGCGTCTTCTATTGTTACAAGTTTCAAGATTCTTGTTTTTGGATTCATGCAAGTTTCCCATAGCTGTTCCGGATTCATTTCTCCTAGACCTTTGAAGCGCTGCACTTCAGCATTTCCCCATTTTTTCAAATATTTTTCGAGCTCTTCGTCACTATAAACATATATATCTTTCGAACCTTTTCTTATTCTATATAATGGAGGAACTGCAATAAAAATTCTCTTGCTTTCTATTAGCGCAGGCATGAATCTGAAGAAAAAAGTCAAGAGCAACGTTTTTATGTGTTGTCCGTCTACGTCGGCATCGCACATTATTATTATTCGCCCATACCTTAATTTTTTTATATCGAAATTTTCTCCTATACCCGTTCCTATTGCCGCAACAAGTGTTGCGATTTCTTCGTTTTCAAAAATTTTGTGTGGATTTGCTTTTTCTACATTCAAAATTTTTCCTCGGAGCGGCAAAATTGCTTGGAATTCTTTGTTTCTTGCTTGTTTTGAACTCCCTGCAGCGCTTTCCCCTTCTACTATGAATAGTTCTGTTTTTTCAAGAGAGCTACTCGAACAATCTGCAAGCTTTCCTGGAAGCGAGCCTGAGAAGAAGGCACCCTTTCTTCTTACTAATTCTTTTGCTTTTTTTGCAGCGACTCTAGCCTTGAACGCTTCCATAACTTTTGAAGCAATAATTTTTGCTATGCTTGGATTTTCTTCCAAAAATTGTGAAAGCTGCTCTGTAACTACGCTGTCCACTATTCCTTTTATTTCAGTATTTCCTAATTTTGTTTTGGTTTGTCCTTCGAACTGTGGATCTCTAATGTGCAAGCTAATAACAGCGGTTAAACCTTCTCTTGTATCTTCTCCCTCCAGTTTTTCGTCTTCTTTCAATAGTTTACTTTTTTTTAGGTAATCGTTTAACACACGAGTTAGAGCTGTTTTGAATCCTGCTACATGAGTTCCTCCTTCTATTGTATTGATTGTGTTGACAAAACTAAAAATATTTTCTTGGTAACCTTCGGTGTATTGCAATGCTACTTCTACTATACAATCGTTATGTGTTTTTTTCAAGTATATTGGTTTGTGTAATGGGTTTCTTGTTTTGTTTAACCATTTCACAAATTCTTGCAAACCCCCTTCGTACTTGAAAGTTTCTTTCTTTTTTTCTTTTTCTGATTCCAGAATGAACGAAACTCCAGGGTTCAGGAATGCAAGTTCTCTCATCTTTATTGCTAGTAATTCAAAATCGAAGTTTGTGGTAGAAAAAATTTCTTTGTCTGGCTTGAATTTGACGATTGTGCCTGTTTCTTCTGGCTTGCATGTTCCTATAACTTTGAGTTCTGTTACAGGTTCTCCCCTTTTGTATTTTTGTTCATATATCTTCCCGTTTCTTTTTACTTGTACTGTCAATTCTTCGCTCAAGGCATTGACGACAGAAACACCAACACCGTGCAAACCTCCAGCTATTGGATAAATTTTATGGTCAAATTTTCCTCCAGCATGCAGTTTTGTCATTACGATTTCTACACCAGGTTTTTTTAATTGTGGATGTATCTCTGTAGGAATCCCTCTTCCGTTGTCTTCTACCGTAAGGGAGCCATCTTTGTTGATTTTTACATAAATCTTTGTGCAAAATCCTGCAAGAGCTTCATCGACAGAATTGTTTATTACTTCTATGGCTAGGTGGTGTAGACCCTCTTTACCGGTGCTTCCTATGTACATGGCAGGTCTTTTTCTGACGCCTTCCAAACCTTCTAAGACTTTTATACTGGTTACGTCGTACTGATTCTTTTCTTCCATTTTCTCCTTTTTATCGTCGAGAATTCTATCTTTTGTCGACGATAAATTTCAAAGAAAAAAAAGTATAAAAACCTTTCTGTGCAAAATTTAGATGGAATCTTAACTTGGCCTTACCTCTTTAGAATTAGGCTTTAAATTGTTCAGTTTTATTGGAGAATAACTATCTAAAAAAACCACCAAGTCCGCGGAGAGATTTTTTCTTTAGTTGTTTTTTGTAATGCTTGTAAGTGAAGTAAGAAATCAATGCTAGGATTACAATTATTATTAACCAATACCATGTTTTTACTCCTTTACATTGGTAAACAATTTCATCATCTTTTTCTAGAGCTTTGCACTTTTGTCCAGGAGGGCATCCACAATCTTTACAGCAGTTCTCTTGAGTTTCGTTTGCTTCACAAATTTTATCACCACAAACAGCCTTACAATCTTGTGGGCAATTGTTTGCGTTTTCGCCTGCTGCTCGGTCGCAAATACCATCTCCACATGGTTGTCGAGGCTGCTGTTCTGCACAATCTTGAGGGCAATTTTGTGTATTTTCTCCTAGCGCAATATCACATACACCATTCCCACAGCTGAAGAAGCAGTCTTGCGGGCATGTTTCTGTTGTTTCATTACATGAAGCATCACATATCGCGTCACCACAAAAACATTTTCTTATACATCTCTGCAATAGAGGATCACAAAAATGTCCTTCAGGACAAGGACAGTCTTGAGGGCATGTAAAACAATTCTCGTCTTGAGGAATGCTAACATTTATCGTGAAATTGCTGGCAGCAAATTTACATCCTTGAACAAAATCACAAACATAACAATTCCATGCATAATTTCCTGAGCTGAGGCTTTTAACAAAAATAACACTTGCATCAGTTCCTGTAACTGTTTTTGTTTCTACCAGCTTCCATGTTCCATCGAAGTTACCATAGAGCGAAATATTCGATAGAGAAGTAAAATTAGAAGCATTACAGAAAAATTTGAATTCTTGGACTAAGGCATTACAAACCCTATCACCACATCTTTGCGAAGGAATTGCGCCACCGCCGGCTCCGCCACCACCCCCTCCTCCAGCTGGGGAAAGTTTTTTAACGAAGAAATTCCTAGTTTCCGAAACATTCCAATGAAAATTATCCGAACAATTAACATACCATCTGTACTCTATGCCATCACCAGAGGCTGCGAAGTTTGAAGTGTTTGTGCAAGTAGCTCCTGAAGCACAACTTTGGATTGATTTTAATTGATTATTAATGTACAAACTACATAACAAATGGCTAGAAACTGCATCTGTGGCTGTCCACGATAAGGTTATACTTTGTGTGTCGCTTGTTGTGTTGTAAATATAACTGTTAGGAGGAGAATTTAGCCTAATGTTTGGCGCATTCAAATCAACTCTAAAAGTTCTGTTTTCGCTCCAACCAATGTTATTGCTTGTGTCGTTGCATCTTCCGGCAATTTTGTATATGCCATCTGAGAAAACAAGAGTAAAATTCCACCACGAATCATTTATTGGCGAAATGTTTGTTTCGCGCGCTTGCCATACTGAACTCCAATTTCCTGCTGTTGTTATTTTCATTCCATAGAGCTGCAAAAAACTTAGGTTAGAATCGTCATAACATTTCAAGGAAAAACTTACAAAATTGCTGCTAGGAGTTGTAAAATTTGCATTGTTTTCTGGAGTTTGTAAGATTACTACTGGAGGATTATGCTCTTTCATAGTTATGTTTAGCTGTAATGTATTT